>JBAXLF010000029.1:0-12814 GCA_037134955.1 Actinomycetota bacterium
GAAGGAAAAGTCGAGCAAGCGCGCGAACTTTTATCAAGACCGCATCGACTAGATGGCGTAGTAGTCCACGGCGAAAAACGCGGACGCGAAATCGGTTATCCAACTGCAAACTTAGGAAATATTGAAGGACAGACAATTCCTGCAGATGGCGTGTATGCAGGTTGGCTGACTGTCGGAATTAACTTCTGGCCCGCTGCAATATCAATTGGAACTAATCCAACATTTGAAGGAGATCGTGGTCGCCAAGTTGAGGCATATGCCCTTGATCAAGAAGGGCTCGATCTATATGACAAGAACGCTTCCATTGAATTCGGTTGGTACCTAAGGCCAACTCTTAAATTTGATGGCCTGGAACCTCTGCTTGAGCAGATGAAGAAGGATTGCGATAAAGCGCGCGAATTAACTGAGAAATAGGCGTATTCCTACCTCAATTTCTCTTATCCAGAGCCCACAGGTAAACTTCACCCTGTCCAACGAGAAAGTGATTTCCCGTGATTCAAACCGGGAAGCCTCTTGAACAGTACTGACGTACTTAACATGAAAAGGAAATAGATATGTCATTAACACCAGAAGTAAAGAAAGAAATCATTGCAAAGTACGGAACATCAGCTACTGATACAGGAAGCCCTGAAGCTCAGGTCGCTTTATTGTCACGTCGAATCGAAGACATCACAACACACCTCAAGACCAACCCGCATGACCACCACAACCGTCGTGGCCTCTTGTTGCTCGTAGGTCAGCGTCGTCGCATTCTTCAGTACCTCGCAAAGACAGATATCAATCGTTATCGCGCAATTATCGAAAAGCTCGGTATTCGCCGCTAATTTAAAACTACCCGCCGGGGGACATATGGTCCTCGGTAGTGGTTTCCAGATGTTCGCATCTGTGAACTTCGATCGAAGATTCATCTGTTTCGCCTCGCGTGTAGTTACCGCTCCAGATTGCGTTGAACGCTTTCTGGAATAGAAACACGAATCAAAGGAGGACCCATGGAGGGTCAAGACGTAAAGTCAGCAGTAGCCGTTATCGATAACGGAAAGTTTGGAAAGCGTGAGATTAAGTTCGAAACCGGACGCCTCGCAAAGCAGGCAGCAGGAGCTGCAGCTGTCTATCTCGATGATCAGACAATGATCTTCTCAGCTACAACAGCATCAAAGACACCTAAGGATCAATTCGACTTCTTCCCACTTACAGTTGATGTGGAAGAGAAGATGTATGCCATCGGCAAGATTCCTGGTTCATTCTTCCGTCGCGAAGGTCGTCCATCAGAAGAGGCAATTCTTACCTGCCGTTTGATCGACCGCCCATTGCGTCCATCATTTATTAAGGGACTTCGTAATGAAGTTCAGATCGTTGTAACAGTAATGGCGCTCGATCCAGATCACATGTACGACGTGATTGCGATCAATGCAGCATCCATGTCTACACAACTTGCCGGTCTGCCATTCTCAGGTCCTATCGGTGGCGTGCGCGTTGCACTTATCGATGGTCAGTGGGTTGCATTCCCTAACCATTCACAGGTCGAGAACGCTGTCTTCGATATGGTCGTTGCAGGTCGCGTAACAGCGGATGACGTCGCCATCATGATGGTTGAAGCAGAAGCGACTTCACGCACAATCGGACTTATCTCAGAAGGTGCGAAAGCTCCTACTGAAGAGATTGTTGCTCAAGGACTTGATGCGGCTAAGCCATTTATCAAGATTCTCTGCGAAGCACAGTCAAAGCTTGCGGCAGTCGCTGCTAAGCCAACAGCTGACTTCCCAGTCTTCCTTGATTACCAAGATGATGTCTTTGCTGCAGTAGAAAAAGCTGCCAAGGATGATCTTGCAAAGGCTCTGACAATTTCAGGAAAGCAAGAGCGCGAGACAAAGATCGATGAGATCTCTGCTGCAACTAAGGAATCTGTATCTGCTGCCTTTGAAGGCCGCGAGAAGGAAGTTCCTGCAGCATTCCGCTCACTTACCAAGAAGCTAGTACGCCAGCGCGTACTTCGCGACAAGATTCGTATCGATGGCCGCGGACTCCGCGACATCCGTGCACTCTCTGCAGAAGTTGAAGTCATTCCACGCGTTCACGGATCTGCGATCTTCGAACGTGGCGAGACACAGATTCTTGGAATCACAACTCTCAATATGCTCAAGATGGAACAGCAGCTCGACACCATGAGCCCTGAAACATCGAAGCGTTACATGCACAACTACAACTTCCCACCATATTCAACTGGTGAAACCGGTCGTGTAGGAACACCAAAGCGTCGCGAAATCGGCCACGGTGCACTTGCAGAGCGCGCTCTTATTCCTGTACTTCCGACTCGCGAAGAGTTCCCTTACGCAATCCGTCAGGTCTCTGAAGCGTTAGGTTCCAATGGTTCAACCTCAATGGGATCTGTCTGTGCCTCAACTCTTTCAATGCTGCAAGCTGGTGTGCCACTGAAGGCTCCAGTTGCAGGTATTGCAATGGGACTTATCTCAGATGATGTCGATGGCAAGGTTGAGTACGTTGCTCTCACAGATATTCTCGGTGCAGAAGATGCATTCGGAGATATGGACTTCAAGGTCGCCGGTACCAAAGACTTCGTTACAGCTCTTCAGCTCGATACCAAGCTCGATGGAATTCCTGCATCAGTTCTCGCTGGTGCACTTCACCAAGCAAAGGAAGCGCGTCTTGCGATTCTCGATGTGATGAATGAAGCAATCGATACACCTGATGAGATGAGCCAATACGCTCCTCGCATCATCTCTGTAAAGATTCCAGTAGATCAAATCGGTGCGGTTATCGGTCCTAAGGGCAAGATCATCAACCAGATTCAAGATGAAACTGGCGCAGAAATCTCTATTGAAGATGATGGAACGATCTATATCGGTGCAACTGATGGGCCTTCAGCGGAAGCTGCTCGCGCACAGATCAACGCCATTGCTAACCCACAGATGCCAGAAGTTGGAGAGCGTTACCTCGGTACAGTTGTAAAGCTTGCAACATTTGGCGCCTTTGTATCGCTGATGCCAGGTAAAGATGGCTTGCTCCACGTATCTCAGATTCGCAAGATGCATGGTGGAAAGCGCATTGAGAACCTGGAAGATGTGATGAAGGTTGGCGACAAGATTCAGGTGGAAATCGGTGAGATCGATCCAAAGGGCAAGCTCTCTCTGGTTCCAGTTCTCGAAGATGGAACAACTCCAGCAGCTGAATAAATGTCAGTAAAGCGATCAGTTCACTCGAGTGGTCTGCGCATTGTTACGGAAGAAGTTCCGTCAGTGCGCAGCGCCGCTGTGGGAATTTGGGTCAATGTAGGTTCACGTGATGAAGCACCGGCGACTGCTGGTGCTTCTCACTTTTTAGAGCACCTGCTCTTTAAAGGTACATCCAGTCGCACAGCGTTAGAGATTTCATCTGCTATCGAATCTGTTGGCGGCGAGATGAATGCCTTCACTTCCAAGGAGTACACCTGCTTCTACGCCCGCGTCATCGATACAGATCTTCCGATGGCCATTAATGTGGTCAGCGATCTGATTACCTCATCCATTGTGAGCGCACTTGATGTTGATGCAGAGCGTAAAGTGGTTCTGGAAGAGATTGCGATGCGCGATGACGATCCCAGCGATCTCATCCATGATTTCTTTAGCGATACCTACTATGGAAATACTCCGATTGGTCGTCCAATTTTGGGCACAGTCGAATCCATCAAGGGTATGTCTCGCAATACCGTCTTCAATTACTATAAGAAGAAGTATCTTCCTCAAGATTTAGTCGTTGCAGTTGCGGGAAATATTAAGCATAAGCGCGTGGTCGCAATGGTCGAGGAAGCACTTTCGCGAGATAACTTCCTCGATATCTTGGCAGCTCCCGTCGTACGTCCGAATACCGTGGTCAAGAACACCAATCAGCAATCAGTTGGTGTTATGTATAAGAAGAGCGAACAAGCACACATGTTCTATGGCATGGAAGGCGTTGCCCGCGCAGATGATCGGCGCTTTGCCATGGGAGTCCTTTCGGCAGCGCTCGGCGGCGGAATGTCCTCGCGACTATTCCAAGAGATCCGCGAAAAGCGCGGACTCGCATACTCTGTCTACGCATATGCTCAACAATTTGCCGGTTCTGGAGTCTTAGGTTTCTACGCAGGATGCAATCCAACTAAGGCTGTAGAAGTAGTTGAGATTATTCGCAGCGTTCTCGCGGATGTTGCAGAAAACGGAATGAGTCATGAGGAGATCGAACGCGCTAAGGGTGCAGTTCGAGGATCACTTGTCTTGAGTCAGGAAGATTCTGGCTCACGCATGAGCCGTATTGGTAAGAATGAGATTGTCTATGGCCAAGTGATGGATTTTGACGACATTCTCAAATCAATTGCGCGTGTGAGCACCGAAGACATTCGCGAAATTGCCAGCGAGTTCTTGGTCAAAACGCCTACCCTTGCTCTTGTGGGTCCATTTAAGAATGAGTCGAAATTCGAGAAGGTGCTTCGGAAATGATCAAAGTTGGTGTGCTCGGTGCACGTGGCCGTATGGGTGCAGAGGTTGTTAAGGCTGTTACAGATGCGCCTGATCTCGAACTCGTCGCAGCTCTCGATCTCGGCGATTCACTCGATGAGTTAGTGAGCAATGGCGCCCAGGTCGTCGTTGACTTCACTACGCCAGATTCAGTGATGGCAAATTTAGAGTTTCTTATTGCAAAGAATATTCACGCCGTAGTCGGTACTACCGGCTTTGATGATGCGCGCATTACCAAGATTAAAGCGCTGCTTGCCTCCTCGAAATCTGGAGTTTTGATTGCACCAAACTTCGCCATTGGAGCAGTACTGATGATGGAGTTTGCAACTAAGGCTGCGAAGTACTTTGAATCAGCAGAAATTATTGAACTTCATCACCCTAATAAGGTAGATGCGCCATCCGGTACAGCTGCGCGTACCGCAGAACTGATGTCTAAGTCACGGAAAGAAGCAGGGCTTGCCTCGATGCCTGATGCAACATCAACCTCACTCGATGGCGCACGTGGTGCCACGGTGGGAGATGTCCCAGTGCACTCAGTACGTCTACGCGGTTTGGTTGCACATCAAGAAGTTTTGCTCGGCGGAATCGGTGAAACACTTTCAATTCGTCACGATTCAATCGACCGAGTAGGTTTTATGCCAGGAGTACTTCTTGGCGTTCGTCAGGTTGTAACTCACCCAGGGCTGACATTCGGCCTTGAGAATTTTATGTAGGGAGAAAAATGGCACTCGCAGATATCACAATGTACGGAGCCGATTGGTGTGGAGATTGCCGCCGTTCAAAGCGACTCCTTGAAGAGCTTGATGTGCAGGTCAACCATATTGATGTCGAAGCCGATGAGACAGCTGCGGCAAAGGTGCAAGAGATCAACGGGGGAGCGAAATCAATTCCCGTACTGGTCTTCTCTGATGGCACACATTTAACTGAACCTTCAGATAATGATTTAAAGGCGAAGCTGACTTCACTCGGAATTATTTAAATCTATAAATAAGCGCTGAAGTAAGTGCAGCCGAAATAACCACAACAAAGTACGGCGCCTTCAAACGTAGGGCAATCAGAGCGACGAACACTCCGGCAACTCTTTGATCGATCACCCATTTACCTTTTTCGGTGATTGTCTGCACTCCCACCAGAGCACTTAAGAGCGCAATCGGAATCAAAGTGTTGATGCGCAACATCCGGGCATTGGTCAGAAATTTCTCTGGCACAAGATAACCCGAATAGCGAAGTGCGAAGAGCGCAATGCTGGCACCTATAACGCCAATCCAGAGTTGGTTCATACGCGTGTTCTCCAACCAAAGATAACTGCAAGAAGTGCAGTAAGAATGATTGGTAATCCCGCGGGTATATAAGGCGAAAGCAGGATGGCTAATAACAGTGCCGTAACCGCCAAAGTTCTTTCAAATCCACTCACGATGCGCGGCCACACAAGTCCTAAAAATGCTGCAGGTACTGCGGCATCGAGACCCCATGCAGATGGATTGCCCATTGCTTGCGCGCCAAGCGCCCCGAGCAGTGTGAAAAAGTTCCACAGAACGTAGACTCCAAAGCCGGTTAACCAGAAGCCGTGCTGCATCGCTTCTCGACCAAGATTCTCTTGGCCAATAGCAACTCCAGTTGATTCATCGATAGTGATTTGTGCAGCAACAACTTTCTTCCAACCGCGTACTTTCAGAATCGGCGCCATGCGAAGTCCATATAAAGTATTTCGAATTCCGAGAAGTGAGGCAGTTGCAATTCCCGAAAGTGCACTTCCTCCGGCACCCATCACTCCGACAACAGCAAATTGCGATGCGCCGGAGAAGGTCAATAATGAAAGGAGGCAGGTCTGCAGGATAGAGAATCCAGCTGCGATTCCAGCTGCCCCAAAGGCGATCCCATAGAGCCCCACTGCAAAGGAGACGCTCAAACTTTGCGTTGCGGTGGTGCGGTTCACTCTGGACACGCGGTTATTGTGCCCTAGATATCCAATGAGTGGAGGGGGGTTGAAAGATAAGGTGCGAACATGTCTGAGACGATAATTTTTAGAGACGATGTATCTGTCGAGCTCATCAAAGCAAGCGCCAGCGATGCCGATGTTATTTGGGCAGCGCGCGTATCGACAGCCGGCGAACAGTCCATGGATGAAATTGGCGAAGATCCAGCTCGCTCAGCAGGTTTAATTAACTATCTAGCCCGCGAACGACATGGCTCACCGTTCGAGCACACATCAATGACATTCTTTATCTCAGCGCCCATCTTTGTCTTCCGTGAATTTATGCGCCATCGCATCGCTTCTTACAATGAGGAATCTGGGCGTTATCGCGAATTAAAGCCAGTTTTTTACATTCCATCTAAGGAGCGCAAGTTGGTGCAAGTTGGTAAGACTGGCGCCTACACATTTGAAGATGGCACTCCTGAGCAATTTGAGATCAGCGTCAAGGCGATGAAAGAAGCATATGTAGTTGCTTATGACTCTTATCAGAAGATGCTCGACGCAGGTGTTGCGCGTGAAGTCGCAAGAGTTGTGTTGCCTGTCGCAACATACTCTTCGATGTACGTCACCATGAATGCACGCGCACTGATGAATTTTCTATCACTTCGCACTGCGCGCGAAGGATCGCATTTTCCAAGCTATCCGCAACGGGAAATTGAGATGGTTGCAGAAAAGATGGAAGCCGAATTCGCTAAATTAATGCCGCTGACATACGGGGCATTTGAAAAATCTGGTCGTATCGCGCCATAAGCGATACGATGCCCCGATGAATACGCAAGCCCCTTTCGGAAGACTCCTCACCGCGATGGTGACCCCCTTTGATAAGGATGGAGCAATTGACTGGGCTGGCGTAGAAAAACTTGCGCAACATCTTGTCGATACTGGCCACGATGGCATCGCCGTCAACGGCACAACGGGCGAAGCTCCAACTACTAAATCATCCGAGAAGCTCGAGATCATCAAAGTGGTCAAGAAAGTTGTCGGATCAAAGATTCAGGTGCTTTCAGGTGCCGGAGATAATGAAACTTCCTACACAGTCGAACAAGCAAAGCGCTCTCAAGATGCGGGCGCAGATGGCTTATTAGTTGTCACCCCGTATTACAACAAACCTCCACAGGCAGGAATCGAAGCGCACTTCCGCGCTGTTGCTGCAGTCACTGATTTGCCCATCATGATGTACGACATTCCTGGTCGCACAGGTGTTGAAATTGAATCTGACACTATCGTCAAACTCTTTGAGACTGTTGAAAATATCGTTGCCCTTAAAGATGCCAAGGGAAATATCGCAGCAACTTCATGGGTCATTAAGCGAACTGGTATTCCGGTCTATTCTGGTGATGACATCCTCAACCTTCCATTCCTCTCAGTAGGCGCCGTTGGTTTTGTTTCAGTCTGCGGACATACCGTCGGACTTCAACTCAAAGCGATGCTCGATGCATGGTTTGCAGGTAACTCTGCCAAGGCTCTGGAGATTCATCAGCAACTCTTGCCGGTCTTCACCGGAACATTCCGCACACAAGGTGCAATTTTGACCAAGGCAGCGATGTCTCTGATGGGGCTACCCGGAGGAACAACTCGTCTGCCACTCGTTGATGCAACCAAAGAACAGATCGAGCAACTTCGCAAAGATCTCATCGCTGGTGGCGTCACTTTGAAGAGCTAACGCAACACTGTATGACTCAACATCCCCACCCAAATCTCGGCACGCCACCAAAGCTGGTTGAAGGTGGTCTGCGCATAGTTGCGCTCGGTGGAATCTCTGAGATCGGTCGCAATATGACTGTCTATGAGACCAACGGCAAATTGCTCATCGTTGATTGCGGCGTACTCTTTCCAGAAGATAATCAACCGGGCATTGATCTGATCTTGCCTGACTTTAGTTATATTCGTGAACGCCTAAACGATGTAGTTGGCATCTTCCTGACGCACGGACATGAAGATCACATCGGTGCGGTGCCTTACCTATTACGCGAACGGGGAGATATCCCTGTCTATGGATCCCCACTCACCATTGCGCTGATTGCTGCGAAGTTAAAGGAACATCGAATTTCACCGCTCACTCGCGAAGTCCGCGAAGGTAATCGGGAAGATGTCGGTCCATTTGAACTTGAATTTGTAGCAGTCAATCACTCGATACCCGATGCACTGGCAGTTGCCATTCATACCAAAGCTGGCACTGTGCTTCACACTGGTGACTTCAAGATGGATCAGCTGCCACTCGACGGTCGCATTACCGATTTACGCACCTTTGCGCGCTTAGGTGAGGAAGGTGTTGATCTATTCCTGGTTGACTCGACAAATGCAGATGTTCCGGGCTTCACACCTTCGGAGCGCGAAATCATGCCGGCCCTCAATCGCGTGATTGCATCTACCAAGCGGCGCGTTATCATCGCTTCGTTCTCATCCCATGTGCACCGAGTCCAACAAGTCATTGATACGGCAGCGCTTCACAATCGTCGTGTGGCATTTATCGGACGCTCCATGATTCGCAATATGAAGATTGCCCAGGATATGGGTTACTTAACTGTGCCATCAGGAATTCTCTTCGATGCGCGCGAGCTAGATAATTACGATGATCGCGTAGTGCTCATCTGTACAGGGTCGCAGGGCGAGCCCATGGCGGCTCTATCGCGAATGGCAAATGGAGATCATCAGATTCGAGTAGGCGATGGTGACACTGTCATTCTCGCCTCATCACTCATTCCCGGAAATGAAAATTCTGTATTCCGAGTTATCAATGAACTCACGCGCTTTGGCGCAAAGGTCGTACATAAGGCAAATGCCATGGTGCATGTATCGGGCCATGCCGCGGCAGGCGAACTGCTGTATTGCTACAACATAGTTAAGCCAAAGTACGTCCTACCTGTGCATGGCGAATGGCGCCACCTCAAAGCAAATGCGGAGATTGCTATCCAAGCTGGAGTACCTCGTGACAATGCTTTCATTATCGAGAACGGAATTGTGGTTGATCTCATCAACCATGAGGCAGAGGTCGTCGGTTCGGTACCGTGTGGATTTGTCTATGTTGATGGACAGAGCATCGGCGATATCACTGAATCTTCCTTGAAAGATCGGCGAATCCTAGGTGAAGAAGGATTTATCTCTGTCATTGTTGTGATCGAATCGCAGACTGGCAAGATTGTTGCCGGTCCCGATATTCATGCACGTGGATTTAATGAAGATGAAGCGCTCTTTGATGAAGTCCGCGGACAGATTGAGAAAGCGCTCACTGCCGCAGTTGCTGAAGGCGTCAACGGAACGCATCAACTTTCACAAGTTGTACGTCGCACAATTGGAAGTTGGGTCGGGCAGAAACATCGCCGTCGCCCAATGATTGTGCCTGTCGTAGTTGAGGTTTAGGTCGGCGCGCCTACGCCTGCAAGATTTACCCTCCACCTAAGATTGAATGTGTGGCTAAGAAGAAGAAACGCACATCCGGTAAATCATTTCTGGGTGTAACGACAACTATCTTCGTTACGGTCTGGCGTTTTATTGCAAAAACTCTGGGATCTACCATCCGTTTTGTTGCGCGCGGTGCCCGAGATTTAGATCCTGAGCATCATCGCGATGGCGCAGCACTTCTTGTGCTCTTGTTATCACTGTGCGCCTTTGCCGGAACTTGGTTTAGGGCAGATAACTATGTAGGACGAAATCTCTACTCTCTATTTTACGGCGCCTTTGGTCGTATCGGTTTTGTAGCCCCGCTCGTTCTTCTCTACTTTGCCGTAAGACTCTTTAGAAAACCAGATGATAAACATGCCACCGGAAGAATTACCGTCGGAACTCTAACTCTCATTGTGAGCGCGACGGGGTTAGCACATCTTCTCAACGGTTCACTCGGTGCACTCAATCCAACTGGTGCAACTGCGATACGTGACGGGGGAGGGTTACTCGGTTATTGGGTTGCTAAACCTCTTGTTGCGCTCATGACATCACTGCTTGCCTACCCGCTTCTCTCTGTGATTTTCTTCTTTGGCCTGCTCATCATTACCGGAACACCGCTATCGAAAGTTGGAGTTCGAATCAAGGTGCTTGTTATTTGGCTCTGGTCGAAACGGGCAAGGCGCAGTGACGATAATTTCGAAATTTCCGATACTCCACCATTTGAATCGCCAGTCGTTGCCTGGAATCAAGAGCCAGAAGATGAGATTGATGAAGAAGAGTTTGATGAAGAGTTCACGGTCGAGATTCCGCGTACTCCACTTGCTGCGCAGCTGAAGGAAGCTCCCAAATCAGAGAAGCGCCCCGAACAGCTGCTCTTAACCAGTGATACAAAGTACGAATTACCGTCTCAAGATCTGCTCAAAGTGGGCCCCGCTGCCAAAGCCAAGAGTAAGGTCAATGAATCTGTCGTTGCTTCATTGACCGAGGTCTTTAAACAATTTGATATCGATGCACAAGTAACCGGATTTATGCGTGGACCAACTGTCACTCGTTATGAAGTAGAGCTGGGGAATGCCGTCAAAGTTGAGCGCATAACTGCGCTTTCCAAGAATATTTCTTACGCTGTAGCGAGCAGCGAGGTGCGAATTTTGTCACCGATTCCAGGCAAGTCTGCAGTTGGAATTGAGATTCCGAATGCAGATCGTGAGATTGTCGCCCTCGGTGATGTCATGCGCTCTAGCGTTGCCGGGCAAGACCACCATCCCATGTTGGTTGCGCTAGGTAAAGATGTCGAAGGTAATTTTGTCTGTGCAAACTTGGCGAAGATGCCGCACCTACTTGTAGCAGGAGCGACGGGCGCCGGTAAATCTTCCATGATCAACGCCATGATTACATCGGTTCTCATGCGTGCAACTCCCGATGATGTTCGGCTTATCTTGATTGATCCTAAGCGAGTAGAGCTCACCGCGTATGAGGGAATTCCGCATCTGATTACTCCAATTATCACTAATCCCAAGAAGGCAGCTGATGCTCTGACCTGGGTAGTTCGCGAGATGGATCTTCGTTATGAAGATCTCGCAACCTTTGGCTTTAGACATATCGATGATTTCAATAAGGCAGTCCGAGCTGGAAAAGTTGTGGCGCCACCAGGTTCAGATCGCGTCGTTGAGCCATACCCATACTTACTTGTCATTATCGATGAGCTTGCAGATTTGATGATGGTGGCAGCTCGTGAAGTTGAAGAGTCAGTAGTACGTATCACTCAACTAGCGCGTTCTGCTGGTATTCACCTCGTACTTGCCACACAGCGTCCATCTGTCGATGTCGTGACTGGATTGATTAAGGCAAATGTGCCTTCACGTTTATCTTTCGCAACTTCATCGCTAGCCGATAGCCGAGTAATTCTCGATAGTCCAGGTGCGGAAAAGTTAATCGGCCAAGGTGATGCACTCTTTATACCGATGGGCGCCAGCCGAGCTATTCGAATTCAAGGGGCATATGTTTCAGAACGTGAGATTGAGGCTGTAACTGGCCATGTCAAAAAACAACTCTCACCGCGCTATCGCGATGATGTGACTCAGGCGCCACAATCAAGTAAAAATATTGATAAAGAAATCGGTGACGATTTAGATATTTTGATTCAAGCAGTTGAACTCGTAGTCGGAACACAGTTCGGCTCTACATCTATGTTGCAACGAAAGTTGCGTGTGGGTTTTGCCAAGGCTGGCAGATTGATGGATTTGATGGAGTCTCGCGGAATCGTCGGTCCATCTGAGGGATCGAAAGCCCGTACAGTGATGGTTAAGCCTGATGAACTTGATTCTGTCCTGGCAACGCTTCGCGATTATTAAATTCCAGATTAATTCTGGGTGCCTTTCAGGGGTGATTTAACCGAATAGGGGTCACTTCCCATTTTTTCTATGCAGGTCTAAAGTTAGAATTGAGGCTCTTACCTCAGATAGTTGGGCGGCTCATGAGATGACTTTAGGTAGAACGCTTCGCGATGCTCGCGAAGCATCGGGCTTGAGTCTGGCATCACTTTCAGAAGCTACAAATATCCGTATTGGTCTCTTAAGTGAGATGGAAGCAAATAATTTTAAACATTGCGGTGGGGATATTTATGCGCGTGGTCACCTACGCAACATCGCAACCCTCATTGGACTTGATCCACAAATTCTCATTGATTTATATAACGACCAACATGCGGTCGAAAGTCAACGTATTCAAGATTCCCTTGTTGATAATAATGTCATTGAAGTTCCACGCGAAAAGAAAACACTCTCGTGGAAAGTTCCTGCAATCGCATCTATCGCCATACTTGCAGTTATTGCCGTCGTGCAAATTGTTATTTCTAATCAGAGCTCCGGACCTGCGGCGACTCCAATGCCATCAATCTCGGCTAAAGCAACTCCAACACCGACTGCTTCAGTAGTTGTCACTCCTTCACCGTCACCAACACATGGTCCAG
>JBAXLF010000030.1:0-12764 GCA_037134955.1 Actinomycetota bacterium
TTAATCGCGCGCTTGACCTGATTTATGGGTGTAACGTCCCATGAACTCTTCCTTTAACTCTTGGAAATTTCCATCCACAATCGCTTGTCGCATTTGATCAACTAAGCGGACGATAAATCTTTCGTTATGGATAGTTGCGAGAGTTCCGGCCAACATCTCTTTACCGCGGAATAAGTGGCAGAGATATGCCCGGGTGTAGTTCTTGCAGGTGTAGCAATCACATTCATCATCAATTGGATTGAAATCGCGTACATAAGGCGCATTAGAAACATTGAAGCGACCAGTCATGGTGTAGACCGAACTTGTGCGAGCAATACGAGATGCGAGAACACAATCGAAGGTATCGACCCCGTTTTCTACGCCGACAAAGAGATCTTCGGGAGCGCCGATCCCAAGTAGATGCTTGGGTTTTTCTTGGGGAAGGGTTGAATTCACCCAACCCACAATTGTTCCGAGTGAATCTTTATCGAGCGCTCCACCGATTCCAAAGCCATCGAATTCAGCGCCTGAAGAGCTCATGCCCCCAAGGTCTGCAGCTGCCTTTTTTCGGAGATCTTCATATTGCGCACCTTGGATGACTCCGAAGAGAGCTTGATACGGTTTATTAGATCGCTGGTCAGTAAGTTTCTTATGTTCGTCTAAACAGCGGATAGCCCAGTCATAGGTGCGCGACATGGCAAGTTCTTGATAGGGACGAGTGTTATGCAAAGTTGTGCACTCATCGAATGCAAACATAATGTCAGCGCCCAGCTGATGCTGAATCTGCATTGAGATTTCAGCGGTAAATCTATGCATCGAGCCGTCAAGGTGGCTCTTAAAGGTCACACCTTCATCATCGACATGTGCCAGCCGCTCCTTATTCTTCGCGATGACTTGATCTGAGCGGAAAGTTTGCGCATCCATGGCGAGAACTTTCTTAAAACCAACCCCCAGAGATAGCACTTGGAATCCACCACTATCAGTGAAGGTTGGCTTATCCCAATTCATAAATGCACCAAGACCACCTGCTTCATCGAGCACGCTCGGACCTGGCTGCAAATAGAGATGGTAGGCATTGGCAAGTAAGGCCTGTGCGCCGAGTTCTTCCATAGCTTCCGGAAGAACTGTCTTCACATTTGCCTTGGTACCGACGGGAATAAATGCAGGAGTTTGAATCTGACCATGAGGAGTTGAAATAACTCCGGCGCGAGCTAATCCAGTTTCTGCGGCATGGGTAATCTCATAGGAGAAGCCCTTATCTGCAGAAACCATGTTGCATATTGTGTCAGAGTAATAGACTGACCAAATGCCTCAATTTAAACTCAAAGATGGTCGCGAACTTGAAATTCTCGATAATGGAATCAATGCAGAGTCTGCAATCATCTTTCACCACGGAACACCTGGACATGCAAACACCTGGAGTGAGTGGCTAGAGGCTGCAGCTTCTGCAGGGATCCGAGCGATTTCATATTCGCGCGCAGGCTATGGCACGAGCGATCGCCATCCAGGTCGCAGCGTCATCAGCATCAATAACGATATTGGGCAGATTCTTGATGCGAAGAACATTACGAAATTTGTTTCACTAGGAGAGTCAGGCGGTGGGCCGCATTCAATTGCTAACACCTTTGAAGTTCGTAATGTCGGAGCATTTTCACTCGCCGGTGTTGGAGTCTTCGGAGTCGATGACCTAGATTTTCTTGCAGGTATGGGCCCAGAAAATCATGAAGAATTTGGCGCTGCTCTGAAGGGCGAGGCTGCGGTTGAAGATTGGATGAATCAGAATGCTGGTGCATTTAAATCAGTAACTGCGGCAGATATTCGTGAGGCATTTGGTGGGTTGATTGGAGATGCAGATACAGATGCACTCGAATCAGGTTCAGCCGAGCAAGTTGCCTCCGCATTCCGAAGCGGCTTGGCGGTCAGCTTCGATGGCTGGATTGATGACGATCTCGTCTTCGTAAAACCATGGGGATTCGATCTAGCAGCGATTACTAAGCCGGTCTTTCTGTGGCAAGGTGATGATGACTTAATGGTGCCCCATGCACATTCATATTGGCTGGAAAAACATATTCCAGCTGCGAAGCTAACGTTTAAAGCCGGCGAAGGACATTTCTCTTTAGGTATCAAATATCGTGGCGAGATTTTGCAACAAGCAGCGGATTTATTGAAGTAGATGCTCTTTAAAGAATTTACCGTGCTGCTTAATCCGCAGTCACGCAAGATAGTCATGGGTATCTGCCTCAACGCCATTGGTGGAGGAATGACCCTGTCATTACTGCTGGTTTATTTCCACGATATGCGCGGCTTTACCAATACTTTCGGTGGGCTACTTCTAGCCTACGCATCGCTCGTGAGCATTGTGGCGAGTACTCCCATGGGAGCGCTAGTCGATCGCGTGGGGCCAAAGAAGGTAATGATTGGCGGGTTAATTCTTAACTCCGCATCTTCTTTCTCGTTATCGCAGGTACATACCCATTTTCAAGCAATCATTGCGCTGACCTTTATCAATATTGCCGGGCAAGCGATTTGGCCGAGCCAGAGCGTGATCTTGACTCGAGTAACTCCAGAGAAAGATCGTTCAAAGATATTTGGATTTAACTTTATGTTGCTCAACTTAGGGCTTGGCCTAGGTGGACTCATCTCATCTTTAATTATTCAGAAAGGTGATCTGCTCTCATTTCAGATTATGTATTGGGTAGATGGATCGACATTTTTAATTTACTTGCTTATTGTGCTGTCGCTACGTGGCGAACATGTCAATCGATATATATCGACTGCAGATGAAGCTCAAGAAGGCACCTACCGAGATCTCTTTGCAATCAAACCACTAATCTTGCTAGGAATCGCCGGAACAATTCTCTTCACATTTGGTTACGGCACGATTCAAGCTGGCGTACCGGTCTTTGCCACACAGTTTCTGGGTTTAAGTCCAAAGTGGTTGGGAATTATCTTTGGCGTCAACACTATTTCAATCGTTCTGTTTCAACCTCTTGTGATGAAAGTGCTCGATAGATATTCGCGATACACAGCTTTGATCTCTATTGGAATTATCTGGGCAGCATCCTGGCTCTTTGTTGGTATTGCGCCGTACCTACCAATGGTTGCATCAGGTGTTGCAATCTGTGTTAGCCAACTGATCTTTGCCTTTGGTGAAATGGTGCAAGCACCGACTATTCCAACCCTTGCCAATGAACTCGCTCCCGAAAATATTCGCGGTCGCGCCAATGCCTGGATGAGTTTGCAATGGTCGGTCTCTGGAGTTTTGGGGCCGGCTATCACCGGGCTGATGTTGGGAGCTCATTGGGGCACGGCCTGGGTCGTGACAATGTTTATCGGCTGCTTCCTCTCGATTCCGATCTTTCTCGCTATGAAGAGGATGGCTGCGCGGTTGTAACGAGTGGGTAACGCTCGCTGCAAAATAGGGTGATTTGCGACATTTGGGGTTTCTTTTTCCGCATAGTGGGATTACTCTCCAGTACTCGAAAAGATTTGTTCAGTAGGAATTCACTTAAGGGGATCTGTAATTGACTACGGCCGTGCGTGAAGAAGAGTCGCAAGAGATTATTCAGCGCACCCCAAAACAGATTGCATGGGGGCGTTTTAAGCGCAATAAGGTCGGCGTATTTGCCGCATATGTCTCGATCTTCTTCGTTGCAGTTGCATTCTTAGCGCCACTTATTGCCCGAGCAATTGGCGTCAATAACAAAGCTCGTTACCCAAAGTTTCTCAATGGCTATGCCATGCCTATCGGCCACTGGGGCGGAATTTCTCTAGCCCATCCACTTGGACTCGAACCTGGCACCGGCCGCGATGTCTTAGCGCTACTTATGTATGGCTCTCGTATCTCATTTACTGTCGCAATTATTTCAACAGCTGGTTCGATTGGTATCGGAATGTTGATTGGAATTGCAACTGGTTACTTCAAGGGAAAGATTGATTCCACCATCGGTCGTTTCTCTGATTTCCTCTTATCTTTCCCCAGCACATTTATGATCATTGCTCTCTCGCTGCCACTCGTACAACGTGTAGAGGCAACTGGCATTGCCCATGACAATGCAGCGCGCATCGTCGTACTTGTTATCTTCTTAGTCTTCTTTGGGTGGACCGGTTTCTATCGCTTAATCCGTTCGCAATCGATGTCACTGCGCGAACGCGATTTCGTTATGGCGGCCCAAGCAATGGGAGCCTCAAGCTGGCGCATTATTACTAAAGAGTTGCTCCCTAATTTATGGCCAACTGCGATCGTCTTTATCTCGCTGTCGCTACCGGGATATATCGCAGCTGAAGCAACCTTCTCTTTCTTAGGCGTTGGAATCCAAGCGCCAGATACCTCTTTCGGCCTGGTGTTATCAGATGGCATTAGCTACTGGCGCGATGACCCTGCCTATCTCTTGCTGCCATCTCTGATTCTGATCGGCATTGTGCTCGCACTTAACTTATTAGGTGATGCGATCCGCGATGCGCTCGACCCAAAGGCAGGTAGATAGACCCTAGATTTCCATAGCAATATGGGATTTCCCGTAGCAATACGGGAAGAAATTTCAGTGAAGAGATATCTCGCGAGTTTCTCTTAATGAAGTTTCACAGCTAGTTCACGTCCCGTGTTCTAGTACCGCTTCTACAAGGAGGACACATGTCCGGTTTGAAAACTAGCCGTCGCATCCTTGCTTCAACAGCTGTCATTGCACTTGCTGTTGGTGTAACGCTTGCTTCAGGCTCAGGTGCAAACGCCGCTGGATCACAACCAGTAACTGGTGGCACTTTGTACTTCATTACCCACGATGATCAGTTCGATCACATTGATCCAGCCCGTGTTTACACAGGTCGCGACATTGCGTTCTTGAACTCTTATCTATTCCGTAACTTGGTTTCTTATAAGCCAGTTGCAGGATCAGCAGGTTCATCACTCGTTGCAGACCTTGCAACAAACACTGGTGTTCCTTCAAATGCAGCAAAGACATGGAAGTTCACACTTCGTTCAGGCATCACATGGGAAGACGGATCACCTGTCACCTGTGCTGATGTTAAGTACGGCGTGTCACGTCCATTCGCAACTGACGTCATCACAGATGGTCCTCAGTACCTAGTACAGGCGCTTGCAATTCCTACAAACGCTGACGGTACTTCACAGTACAAGGGTCCATACAAGAAGACAGGTCAGGCTTTGTTCGACAAGGCTGTTACATGTTCTGGTAACACAGTTACATTTAACTTGAACCGCTCATTTGCTGACTTCAACTATGCACTTACTTACCCAGCAGGTGCACCTGTTAAGGCTTCAAAGGACACCGGAGATAAGTACGAACTTCGTCCATTCTCAAACGGTCCATACAAGATCACTTCATACAAGATCGGTGATCAGATGGCTCTCGAGCGCAATGCTGCTTGGAAGAAGTCATCAGACCCTGTCCGTACACCATATCCAGATAACATCGTAGTTCGCTTCGGTCTTGCTGAAGATGTACGCGATCAGATCATGCTTGAAGATCAGATCCCTAACACTGTTTCTCTCGATGGAATGCAGCCAGCAAATATGCGTGCATTCTTCGCAGATCCAACAAAGAAGGATCAGCGTTTCAACGTCTACGATCCATATGTTCGCTTTGCAGCTATGAACACATCTGCTGGCCACATGGATTGCCTCGATGTTCGTAAGGCAGTCTTCTTTGCGATCAACACACAGGCTCTCATCGACCTATCAGGTGGACGCGAGTACTACGGAGATCCAGGAGATAGCCCAATCAAGCCAGTTCTTGGTCTTGACTATGCAAAGACAACCGGAAATATCCACGATTCAAACTGGAGCATCAACGGTAACCCAACATATGCAGCATCAGTTTTGGCTAAGGCTAAGACTTCATGTCCTGCAACATATGACAAGGCGACAAACCCTGATAAGGGAATCGTTTGGGATCTTTCACAGTCTGCAACTAACCAGAAGGCATCAGTTCTTCTTGGAGATGCACTCAAGGCAGCTGGCATCGTTGTGAAGTTCAACTTCATTCCTGGTGGTCAGTACTACGCAACAGTTCAGAACAACGCTAAGCAGAACGATATTTCAACTGCTGGTTGGGGTGCTGACTGGGCAAATGCGTCAACCGTTATTCCTGAGCTCTTTATTAAGGGCCACGGATTTAACTTGACACAGAACTGGAACGATCCTGCATATCCAGCCTTCGCTAAGAAGTCTGATGCTGCGCTTAACGAGACAAATCGCGCTAAGCAAGCAAAGATGTGGCAGGAATTGTCGCAGGTAGTTATGGATAACTACTGGATCATCCGCCCAATCTTTAACAAGGCCCAAGATGAATGGGGCTCAAAGGTTGGCGGAGTTTATTACTGGGAGCCACAGGGAACCTTCGGTTTCGGTGGCCTCTACGTAAAGAACTAATTAACTAAGGTTAATTAAGAGCTCGTAGAACGTTGCGGGCGGTTTGAGAAATCAGGCCGCCCGCAATGTCACGAGATTTCACAATTATTTTTTAAGGAGATGTAGAGAATGCTGAAGTATTTAGTGCGACGAGTGAGCGCCACCTTGTTGGTGTTAACTCTTGTGAGCATGTCTGTCTTCGGAATCTTTGCAGTCTTGCCTATTGATCCAGCGGCGTTAACATGCGGTAAGGCATGTTCGCCAGTGGTCATTGAAGGCAACCGCCACCGCCTGGGACTAGATGTCCCAGTGCAAGTGCAGTACGCACGTTTTGCTAAAGGAATTTTTCTCGGCCGCGATTACGGCGATGGCGCAGCAGCATTTCACTGTCCGGCGCCAGCATTTGGATATTCATTTAACCGCCACGAATGCGTTACACAGTTGGTAAGCGAAGCTTTCCCAGTCACCTTATCTCTGGCGATTGGCTCATTTATTCTCTGGATTATTGTCGGCGTTGGACTCGGAATTCTGGCGGCGCGGAAGAAGAATGAGTGGCAGGACCGACTGGCGACCGCCTTTGTACTTATCGGCACATCTCTTCCTACCTTCATCTCAGGTATTTTGATTTTGATCTTTATCGCGCTCAAATTTGGTCTGGTAAATCCAATCGAGATGGGTAGATGGGTCTCACCATATGAAGACCCAGTTGGCTGGTTTAAGACCTTTATCTTCCCGTGGATTACCTTGGCGCTGCTCTATGCCGCTACCTATACGCGATTTACTCGCTCTAATGTGATTGAGACATCTTCCGAAGATTACATTCGCACAGCGCGAGCAAAGGGTTTAAGCGAACGAGATATTTTACGTAAGCACACCTTGCGCGCAGCTTTAGCACCGATTATTACCTTGGCTGGTCTCGATTTTGCAGGCTTACTTGGTGGCGCAATTATTACCGAAGGTATCTTCAACCTTCCTGGACTTGGTCGCTTATCAATCCGGGCAGTACTACGTGATTACGATCTACCTACAATTCTGGCAACCACAATCTTGGCAGCCTCCTTTGTGGTTGTCGCAAACCTATTGGTAGATATCGCGTATGCATATCTCGACCCACGAGTGCGAGTTGCATAATGACAAATAAACCATTTCTAGAGGTAAAGAACCTCAACGTTGCCTTTCCTACCGAAGATGGTTTGGTGCAGGCATCGAATGACATCTCATTCACCGTGGCTCGCGGTGAAACTCTGGCGGTTGTCGGCGAATCCGGTTCTGGAAAGTCTGTGACCTCACTTGCGGTGATGGGACTTCATAACCGTAAGCGCACACAGATCACAGGACAAGCCTTCTTAAATCTTGAATCAGGTCCTGTCGATGTTATCTCTGCTGATGAAGAAGTAGTCCGCAAACTGCGCGGTAAGGCGATGTCGATGATCTTCCAAGATCCAATGTCGGCCCTGCATCCTTACTATTCAATTGGTAACCAGCTCATTGAAGCCTGGTCGCTCTATAACGAAGGCGATGCCAAGGCGGGCAAGAAGCGCGCTATTGAGATGTTGGATCTAGTGGGAATTCCAGATGCCGCAAAGCGCGTAGATGAATATCCGCATCAGTTCTCAGGTGGTATGCGCCAGCGCGTGATGATTGCCATGGCCTTGATTAATAATCCATCACTTCTGATCGCTGACGAACCAACCACAGCGCTTGATGTGACTGTGCAATCACAGATTTTGCAGTTGATGCGCGATATGCAGAAAGAGTTCAATATGGCTCTGATTCTGATTACCCACGACCTTGGGGTTGTCGCTGAAGTCGCAGATCGCGTTAACGTGATGTATGCCGGCAAGATTGTCGAAAGCGGCAGCGCAGAAGATATCTACTATCGACCAGATCATCCTTATGCAATTGGGTTGCTTAACTCAATTCCGAAGATCGGCGAACTCGATTCCAAGCGTTTGGTCGCTATCCCAGGACAGCCACCATCGCTAATCAACCTCCCACAAGGATGTTCATTCCGCGCCCGCTGCGCATTTGCAGATCGCGTACCGAATAATCTCTGTGCCACAACCACCCCGATGTTGGATCAGAAGACTTCAGATCACTTCTCTCGCTGCCATTTAACAGAGACAGAACTCGTGAAGGCCCGCACAGAAATTGGTGGAAAGTAATGACTCAACCTGTATTGAAGATTGAGGGGCTCAAGAAGCACTTCGGAATCACTGCTGGCGGTGCATTTTCAAAGTCAAAGGCAACTGTGAAAGCTGTCGATGGAATTGATCTCGAAATTTATCCCGGCCAGACAATCGGCCTGGTAGGCGAATCTGGTTGTGGCAAGACAACCGCAGGCCGCACTATCTTGAAGTTATACGAACCAACTGAAGGAACGATTACCTTCGAAGGTCGCGATATCACCAAACTTTCTCCGAAAGAGATGAAGCCACTTCGCTCACAGATGCAGATGATCTTCCAAGATCCTTTCGCTTCGTTAAACCCGCGCCACACAGTCGGAACCCTGATTGGCGCAGCATTTGAGATTCAGGGAGTTACTCCCGAAGGTGGCGTAGAAGCAGAGGTACAACGCCTGATGAAGCGCGTTGGGTTGAACCCAGAGCACATCAACCGCTATCCGCACGAGTTCTCCGGCGGACAGCGCCAACGTATTGGCGTTGCTCGTGCAATTGCGTTGCGCCCCAAGTTGATTGTGGCTGACGAACCGGTTTCAGCTCTCGATGTTTCGATTCAAGCCCAGGTAGTAAATCTGCTAGAAGATCTACAAGATGAATTTAATATGGCCTATATCTTTGTGGCCCACGATTTATCTGTCGTGCAGCACATCTCAGATCGAGTAATCGTGATGTACCTAGGCAAGGTTATGGAAGAGGCCGATAAGGTCGATCTCTTTACTCATCCACGCCATCCATATACAAAGGCGTTGCTATCAGCGGTTCCTGTGGCAGATCCGATCAAGGGTCGCAAGCGCGAACGCATTATCTTGCAGGGCGATCTACCAAGCCCAGTAAATCCTCCATCAGGTTGTGTCTTTAATACTCGCTGCTGGAAGGCGACAGATAAATGCCGCACCGAAGTTCCGCAGTTACTGCAGATCGGTACCAACCACCGACTTGCATGTCACTATCCAGAAGATTAGATATTACGTCTTCAATAAAAAAACCCCGACCATCTGGCCGGGGTTTTTTATATGAGACGAGTTATGCGAGTTTGCCTTGCACAGCAACATTGGTGCCGCTGACGCGAACCTTGAGGTTGAGCGGATCGCCTGATGCCGCCTTGCAACCGACGCCGTACTTGTAGCTCACTTCTGCACCTGGCTTGAGTGGATCAACTGGTGCACCATTAATATCCTGATCTCCCAAGATATCGAAGCAGACGTTGGCGCCTGAATCAGCCTCGAGAGATACGGTGCTGAAATCAAGTGCGCTCTTTCCGGCGTTCTTAATGGTGACAGTGAAGTAATTAGCTGTCTTGGCCTTCTGATCGAAGTTGGTCATAAATTGCGTTGGAGTGAATTTAGTTGGAGAAGAGACTGTTACTGAAACGCCTCCACCAAGATCGAGCGGCTTATCGAAAGCGATGGTCGCAACGGGTGCGGTCTCTTGGACAAGAGTTGTCTTATCCTTAGGAATAGTTGGGCCGGTATTTGTGGCCGAGCGGAGAATTGCGCCGCCGATAAGTACGACGACAGCCACGATGATCCACTGCTTACGAGAAAGTTTTTTCATAGTCGGGATTCTACCTTTACCAAATCCGAACACGCTCATTGGGCGCTAGCCACAATCGGTCAGCTTCGGTGAGTGCAAAGGCATCGTAGAACTCCTGGACATTGCGGACTATCTGGTTACAACGGAACTCATCGGGGGAGTGAGGGTCGGTCGCGATACGACGGCGTACTTCTTCAGGGCGGTTCTTATTGCGCCATGAGTGGGCGTAAGAGAGGAAGAAGCGTTGATCTCCGGTAAGTCCATCAATCACGGGACTTTCAGCGCCGTTAAGAGCCAATTTATAGGCCTTATAGGCGATTCCTAGCCCACCAAGGTCTCCGATGTTCTCGCCCAAGGTAAAGGCGCCGTTGACGTGAATATCAGGAGTGCTTTCAGGTGAGAGCGCATCGAACTGTTTCACTAGAACGCTAGTGAGCTCTTCAAACTTGGCGCGATCTTCATCGGTCCACCAATCGATCATGTTGCCATCGCCATCATATTTAGAGCCTTGGTCATCGAAGCCGTGGCCAATTTCGTGGCCGATAGTTGCACCGATGCCACCATAGTTGGCAGCGATATCTGCATCGAGGTCGAAGAAAGGTGGTTGCAAGATGGCGGCCGGGAAGACGATCTCGTTGGCGAGCGGGTTGTAATAAGCATTTACGGTCTGCGGGGTCATATGCCATTCAGCGCGATCGACAGGTGCACCAATCTTGGCGATGGCATAGGCATGGTCGAATTCGGCGATGCGCCAGAGATTTCCAATGAGGTCATCTGCTGAAATTTCTAACGTTGAATAATCGCGCCACTTATCGGGGTAGCCAATCTTGGGCGTGAACTTAGCCAACTTCTCGAGCGCTTTCTGCTTGGTGGCATCCGACATCCATGGAAGTTCGAGGATGCTGATTCGATATGCCTCAAGGAGATAGTCGACGAGAACCTTCATCTCTTCTTTGGCGCGGGCCGGGAAGTACTTTTCGACATAGACCTTGCCGATTGCTTCACCGAGTGCGCCTTGCGTAACTGAGACTCCGCGCTTCCAGCGATCGCGAATTTGAGGTGTGCCAGAAAGGGTCTTGGCGTAGAACTCAAAGTTCTGCTGCACGATATCGTCGGTGAGAAAAGCAGCGCTCGCAGAGACCAGGTTGAGTTTGAGCCAGGCTATCCATGAATCGCGATGGGCATCAAAGTTACCCAACATGGCAGAGACTGATTCGAAGAATGATGGTTCGCAGACGACCAAGGTTTCAAATGCTTTGGCCGGCACTTTGGCATGTTCGGCCCAAGTGTTGAATAAGAAGTGTGGGGCAAGGGATTCTAGCTCTGCTCGTGAATACTTGTTATAAGTCAGAGTCGCATCGCGATCTTTGACTTGATCCCAATGGTGGGTCGCAATCTCGGTCTCGAGAGCGAGAATCTTCTGCGCAAGAACTGGGCCATCTGCAATTCCTACAAGTGCACACATCTTGGCAACGTGGTCCAGGAACGCTGTGCGAATTGAAGCAAATTGTTCTTCGCGGTAATAGGACTCATCAGGTAGCGACAATCCACCTTGGCCGATGTACAAGATATTGGTATTGGAATCCATCGCATCGGGGTAGATACCGGCTCCGAAGATTCCGCCAATGCCACGCATTTCAAGTCGCGCCATGACGGTAATAAATTCGGAGAGATTTTTTATCGCATCGATGGCGGCGAGATCATCGGCTATCGGAGAGATGCCGCGCGCCTTAATGGCAGCGGTATCCATAAAAGATTTGTAGAGGTCGCCGATCTTCTGGGCCTCACCGGCGCCAGATGCGGTCTCGATAATCTGGCGAACCTGCGCCTCTGCCTCGTCGTGAAGTTTGCGGAAGATTCCATCGCTGGCGCGATCAGCTGGCATATCGTATTCGGCAAGCCATTTTCCGTTGAAGTGGCGGAAGAGGTCATCTTGGGGACGAACCAATGGGTCGAGGGATGCGATATCGATGCCAGATGTCAGGGCGCTCATGGGTTCCATTTCAGTAAGGAATGTAGTTGAAAGTTCAACGTATTCTACTTCTGCCGTACACTTGTGCGCATGGCAGGGCAAAACGCTACAACACCACGCTGGCTCAATGCCGTCGAAATGAAGGCTTGGCGCCGCTACATCATCGCCAGCCGCAGATTGCTGGAAGCCCTCGATTTCGATCTTGGTCGCCACGAACTTTCGATGGCCGATTATGAAGTACTGGCGCAGTTAAGCGATGCCCCTGACCGCAAGATGCGCATGAGTGAATTGGCTGATGTTGCGATGATTTCCCGCTCTCGCCTTTCTCATCGCATCAAGGTGATGGAGAAGGCTGGCTGGGTAAAGCGCGAGGCCTGCCCGATTGATAAACGTGGCTACTTTGCAGTGATGACCGCACGAGGGTGGAAGGCGATTGTTGCCGCAGCGCCAGACCATGTCGATAGCGTGCGAACTCGATTTATTGATCACCTCACCAAGGAAGATCAGCGAGTCCTTGCCGAGATTTTTGAACGTATTACCGATTCGTTAAAAGAGAATCCGGTAGAAGATTAAATAAAAAACCCCGCCAGTTTCCTGGCGGGGTTTTTTATAAGTAATGAATTACTTAGCTGCTGCCTTCTTGCGACGGCGGCGCTTTGGAGCAGCTGCTGGAGCTGCTGCCTTCTTACGACGCTTTGGAGCAGCCTTCTTAGCTGCTGCCTTCTTA
>JBAXLF010000031.1:0-12097 GCA_037134955.1 Actinomycetota bacterium
GCCAACGCAACATCCATCTCGCGATGGATCTGCTCTTGTTCATGCTTAGGAAGAGGCAGGCGCGGCAGACGTGTTGGCCCTCCGTAACGGCCTACATGGTCCATTCCTAACTTGATAGCTTGAATAAATTCCTTCTTCGAATCCCAGTGGAAGACATCGTGCAACGCTGCGTACATCGGAGCAGCTTCTGTGAAGTTACCCGAAGTCGCGAGGTTGTAGAGCTCCATAGATTCTTTAGGAAGGGCATTGGGAAATCCAGCAATCCATCCAGAAATTCCCGCGGTAGAAAGCTCGAGAAATACATCATCTGCTCCGACGATTACTTCAATGCGCGGTGCCAATCTCTTAATCTGCCAGATGCGGCGGACATCGCCGGAAAATTCTTTAATCGCAACAACATTGGGAACTTCCTCTGCAATGCGTGCAACCAGTTTTGGTGTCAGATCTACCTTGGTATCGAAGGGATTGTTGTAAGCGATGATCGGAATTCCAACTTTGCCAACTTCTATATAGTGAGCCAGGACTTCATCATCTGATGCGCGGTATGCATTGGGAGGAAGCAGCATGACGGCTCCGGCTCCTGCCTGCTGTGCGTGTTCTGCCCATTTACGAGATTCTGCTGCACCGTAAGCGGCTACTCCTGGCACAACCGAAAATCCTTTTGGTGCGGCAGCTACTGCAACTTCCACCATCTTGGCGCGCTCTTCAGCTGTAAGTACTTGGTACTCACCCAATGATCCATTGGGAATTACTCCGTGAGTTCCATTAGCGGCCAGCCATGAAACATGTTCAGCGTATTTGTCGTAATCAATTGAGAGATCTGCTTTGAAAGGTGTTGCCGTTGCAGTGAGTACGCCATTCCATGGATTAGTCATGTTGCACAAGGTATCCCTTAAAGAGCATTTTTTCCATCAGCCAGTTGTCCGAGCGAGATTGGAGCGGCAGTCGGTCGATTACTCGCTGCGATTCGCTCGTTATCTGAAACCGCACATCGAGTAATACCCGCGACAATCTCTGAAACGCTACGCGAACACATGCGACCTTGACAGAGGCCCATACCGGCACGAGTGAAGAGCTTCGATGTACGCGAGTCCTCGGCACCAAGTTCGCTGACCGAATCCCTAATTTCTTGTGCAGTCACTTCTTCACAACGACAGATAATCGTCTCGGGCGCTAGCCAGCTGCGCCATTCGTCTCGCACTGGATAACTTCGTTTGAGAGCGTCAGCAAAGCGCTGCTTACGGGCTCGCTTTTGTAAAAGCGATCTCGCAATCTTCTGGCCCGATGCAGCAAGACCTGCAATTTCACCTTCAATAAGTGAAAGGTCTGCTCCCCCAATACCTGTTGCTTCTCCCGCAATCCAGATATGCGGCTGCGAACTCTCTTGGTTTGTATCGACGGTAAAGATAACGGCTCCGTCGGAGTCCACTCGCTGCGAACATCCCAAAATCCCGCCGAGTGATACATCGGGAGTAAATCCCCATCCGACAGCTACAACATCTACATCCACGGTGTGCGAATTCTGATACGTGTTTTCGAAACGTGAATTGATGCGCGAAATCGTCGCTCTTCCATTATTGAAATTTGTTACTGCTCTTCCATAACGTGGCGTGATCGAATATTTACGAAGTAATTTTGCGTAATAGAGCAGCTCTGCGAATTTAGAAACGTTCTCAAGTAACGCTCGCGGCGAGAGCGCCCACCTCAAGGGGTTGTGTGCATCAAAGAGCCCTACGATCTCAGCGCCGGCCTCAGCAAGTCCTGTCGCCACCGGTAAGAGAAATGGACCAGTGCCTGCAACGATTACTCTCTTGCCCGCAATAACTCCATGCCCCTTCAGAAGTGATTGCGCAGCACCAGGAGTCATAGAACCTGGTTGATCCCAACCTGGAAATGCAAGTGCTCGGTCATAGGCGCCAGTAGCAAGAATTACTTTCTCGGCTATGAGCGAACTCTCACTTCCTCCTTGCAAGTAATTAACTCTGATTAATTCGCCTTCCCGTTGCGCACTCCAGACAGTTGCTTCCGAAATGTAGGTAATCGAATCTGCAGCAAGTACTTTTGCGAAGAGTTTCTTGCCACGATCGCTGCGATAACCCGTAACTGTTGTGCGATGCCGCCAATACTGACCACCTATACGAGACGCGGAATCCAATAGCGCAACCTCAGTGCCATTGCGTGCTGCCGCTTCGGCTGCCGCTAGCCCCGCCGGCCCTGCGCCAATCACGATAATCACGGTGCGCTCTCCACTTTCATTCCATCTTCTGCCTCAATAAGGCAGGCGCGCTGGTTTGCCACCCCATCGATTACCACTACACAATCGAAACAGATTCCTATTCCGCAAAATATTGATCGTGGTTCGTTGCCGAATCGGGTCGTTCTGAGAGTTCGTTGATCTGTTGCAATGAGCGCAGCAGCAACGCTCTGGCCTGCTTCGCACGAAATAGTGGAGCCATTGAAGGTAAAAGAAATTGGCTGGGTCATGCCCGCACCGCCGCAAAACGCTGTGGTGAAAATGGTGCACCATCCATAAAAGATTCCCGCCCAAGGATGGCATCGGTAATGAGAGCTGCAGATCCTGGCGCTAAACCAATGCCCGCACCTTCATGTCCAGCCGAATGCCACAAACCTTTTACTTTTGCATCTTCACCAATCACGGGCAGATGATCGGGCGCATATGGTCTAAATCCGCGATAGGCGCGAAGTAACGCTACATCGCGCAGGATAGGAAAGAGCGATGTTGCTTGCTGCGCCAAAGTTCGCAGGATCTCATAATTCATCGAACCATCGAATCCAATGCGTTCTCTACTTGCACCAATCAAGATGGTGCCACTGCGCGTGCCTTCGACGACGGTACTCGTCTGTAAATCCGCATCGCTACTTGCGACATTGGCGACATAATCAGAGTCATAGACTTTGTGAAAGATGTACTTCTGTGTCGGTTCTGTAACCAGGATAAAACCTTTACGCGGCGCAATTGGAAGGTGCGACCCAGCAAGTTCGGCTAACTCTCCTGCCCAGGTTCCGGTTGCATTGACAATGATCGGCGCCTTAAAAATTCCGCGGCTAGTCTCGATACCCGCTACCGCACCATTTTCTACAATAATCCGAGTCACTTTGGCTTGCGAGATAAACGCTCCTCCACGTTGCACGACGGTGCGAATGACGTGAGCTGCAGCAAGCATCGGTTGGCATTGTGCATCTTGCGGATAGAAAACACCCGATGAAATATCTGGATGCAGGTACGGCTCTAACTCATGCAGACGTGATTGGCTACATTTTTCAATGTCGACCCCATGCTGACTCTGTTCTGTTGCAAGTTTCATCAATGGTGCATCATCGTGCCGCGCAACAACCACGCCACCTTTAGCCTCTAGTTCGAAACTGTCGCCGACATCCTCTTGCATCTCAAACCATAAATTGCGCGAGTGCAGAGCCAAGGTGAGTTCGGGACCAGGATCCTTATCTGAAACGAGAATGTTTCCTTCGCCTGCTCCGGTAGTACCACTGGAGACTGCGCCGCGATCGATTACCAGAACTCTAAGTCCAGCATTGGTCAGTGATAACGCCGATGCCGCCCCGACGATACCTGCGCCAATAACTATCGCATCGGGGTTTTGCATAGGTGAAGTCTGCTCTACTTCGTGATTTGTCGCGAGATGTCAGCGAGCGATTCCTCAGTAGCCGGTGCAATATCCCACGGCTTATGCAGGCCATCGTTGCTCCAACGAGGAATAACGTGCATATGCAGATGAAAGACCGTTTGCCACCCTGCTTCACGGCTCATTTGAAAAATCGTTGTGCCTTCTGAGCCAAGTTTCTCCGCCAAGAGATCGGCTACCTCTTTTGATGTTGCAGCAACTTCTGCATAGGTAACAGCATCTGCTTCGTGAATATCTTTCACATGCTTCTTCGGAATCACGAGAGTATGGCCACGATTAGCAGGAAAGATATCGAGAAAGGCGTAGCACGTCTCATTCTCGAAGATTTTATGAGAAGGAATGGAGCCTTCAACTATCTTGCAGAAGATGCAATCTGACATGGTGTCACTGTAAGGCTTTGATTCTTTGACGCGCAATCTTCTGACTAGGTGATTCATGGCCCAACATGTAAGAGAGAAAATCGAGCAAGATTCGACTGATACGTAACCAGACCTTAGATTTCTTCTTCAATCCCAAGACTGTCAGAAATGGTTCGTCAATGGTGGAAATCGCCGCATTGGCGAGGATGCGATAGAAGAAGAGCCCACCCTTAGAGAATGGCGGCTTGAGAATAAATCCCACAATCGGTGGTGTCATCGCAATTCGCGTTACTTCTTCGCGCGCAAAGCTATCCATGACATCTCTTAACTCGCCTTTGGAATGAGGAGCGCGATCCAGCCCCAAGGGAATTGCGCTCTTCGCCCATTGGCTCACATATCGATCGGCTCCTTGCGGCAATTCATATCCGAGCTCTTCATGCGCCCGCAGGAATGAGTCAGTAAATGCGCAATGCACCCACAAGAGAAAGCGTGGATCTGCTGCACTATACGAAGCCTGCGCGCCAGATTTCTCTTCATAACTTCCTTGAACACGTTGATGCATCTGACGAACGCGTCTTGCTTCAATCTCAATTGCTTCAGTTGAACCAAAGGAGGTAATCGTTAACCAACGAGTCGTGCGTTCAAGTCGACCTAAAGGATCTGTGTCATATGCCGAGTGCTCGGCAACTCCTGTTAACGCGGCCGGATGTGCTGCCTGCATGAGTAACGCGCGAATTCCTCCAACCAACGTTGCGATGCATCCATGTACTTCCCAGACAGCGCTATCGGGACCGAAGAGCCCCACATCATTTCCAATGGCCATTTGTTGCGACCATGCTGGTGCGCCGGTCGGATCCCCTGAGACTGTCTTACGAAAAGCGTCGGCAGCCTTATTTCCACCTAGTACGCCCAGCAGCTTATTCACGCCAGAATCTTAGATGGAATTTATGCGGTGGTTGACTGTGAAACTATGAGTGCGATTCGATAAAGAGTCGTGAATTTTCGAAGATGATCTCTTGGTCATAATCAAGAGTTGCCACGTGATAGCTGTTGACTAGCTCAATCCGGTTCTTCTCGCGAGATCCGACCCCCGCCATAATGATTTCAGTATTAGAGACAGGCAGAGTGTGGTCTTCGACGCTATGAAAGAGCTGCAATGGAGCAGTTACATCATGCAAGCGCTTTCGGGTATAGGAAAGCATCTTGAGAAGTTGATAGACACCTACTGCTGGCAATGAGTCATATCCCCATTCGGTAATACCTGGGCGTTTAATGTCATCACCAACAGAATCACGCATCTTTTGAAAGCGCGAGATTACCCATGCCAGTTGATGAGGAACCAACTTCACGTGGATCATGGGATTAACCAGAATGATTCCGGCGAGTTCTTTGGAATAACGAGTAGCAACATTGAGAGTAGTTCCACCACCCATAGACAAACCACAGATAAATACCTTGTCGCAACTTTGCAGAAGCACGTTGAGATCGTTCTCAACTTTGGCTGGCCACTCTTGCCATTTGACTTGATTGAGATCCTCGGGACGTGTGCCATGTCCCGGTAGCAATGGCACCATTACGGTGTAGCCACGTTGATTGAGGTATTCCGCCCATGGTCGCATCGATGCAGGTGATCCGGTAAAGCCGTGAACTAAGAGAATTCCAATCTTGGCATTGGCACCTTTTCCTTCAGCGCGCCAATCTTCCAAATATCCTGCCGGTGCTCCATGTACGCCCATGTACCCGAGGGTATTACTCATGCAATGTCATAGCAATCATCTACTGTTCATTCGTGGTTGACGATTCGGTGAATTCTTCGTGGCAGAGCACTCTGCAAGAGCTCGGTCAACCTCTCCAAGAGACCACCTTCGTCGTCTTCGATCTAGAAACTACTGGTGGAGCTCCGCATCTCGGGGCGGCCATTACTGAAATTGGAGCAGTCAAAGTTCGAGGTGGAGTAACGATCGCCGAATTCAAAACCTTTATCGATCCAGGTCATCCAGTTCCTGCCTACATCACTGAACTCACTGGGATCACCGATGAGATGGTCTTTCAATCCCCCACTATCAATCAGATATTTCCTTCACTTCTCGAATTCCTTGGAACCCCTGATTCAACTGTCCTGGTTGCACAGAACGCTCCCTTTGATTTGTCTTTCCTTACCTTTGCGGCGCGTGCACATGGCTATGAGTGGCCAAAGTTTCAGGTACTCGATACCGCCATCATCGCCAGAAAAGTATTGACGCGCGATGAAGTGCCTAACTGCAAACTTGGCACTCTCGCCGAATTCTTTGGTACTTCCACCACACCTAATCACCGAGCGCTCGATGATGCTCGGGCAACAGTTGATGTCTTTCACGGTCTTCTCGAAAGACTTGGCACTCACGGGATCTATACCCTCGAAGAGCTTGCCAATTTTGGAAAGCGGGTTAAGCGAGTGAAATCTCCTGAGTAAGTGCCGCCCACTTATTCAGCAATTCCGCAGCAGCACCTGAATCAACTGCCTGTTCTGCACGGCGAACACCAGCGGTAATTCGCTCCTTAATACCTGAATGCAAATCGCCTTCAAATGCTGCGATTGCCGCACCTGCATTGAGAATCACTGCATCACGAGGAGCACCGTGTTCGCCGGCAAAGATCGCTCGGCTGATTCGTGCATTCTCTTCAGCATCTCCTCCAACTATCGCTTCCAGTGGTGCATTAGCTAAACCAAAATCCTTAGCGTCGATTCGATCGCTCTTAATCTCATCGCGCCCAATAGACAATACTGAGGTGGTTGTGGCAAGAGTGATTTCATCGAGTCCATCATCGCCACGAAATACAAAGCCATCGCAGCCTTTCTCGGAAAGTACCTGCGCCATCACAAGATGCATCCGTTCATTTGCCACACCAATAGCTGCAGCTTGTGGTCGTGCCGGATTGGCCAACGGTCCCAAAATATTAAATACAGTTGAAGTAGCTAACTCTTTGCGCGCGGGGGCTGCAAAGCGCATAGCTGGATGAAATACCGGAGCAAAACAGAACCCAATTCCGAGTTCCCGCACAGTGCGTTCTACGCCCGCAGCGGATAGCCCTGGGACTACGCCCATCGCTTCAAGAAAATCGGATGCACCGGACTTCGATGAAACAGCGCGATTGCCGTGTTTCACCACTCGCGCGCCTGCCGCGGCTGCAATAACGGCGGCGGTCGTAGAAATATTAATAGTGTGTGCACCATCGCCACCGGTACCAACGGTATCTACCGCTCTTTCGGTAATTGAGATCGGAGTGGAGTGTTGATACATCTCAGCGACCAGCGCTCCTACTTCTTCGGAAGTTTCGCCCTTTGCCTTGAGTGAGAGCAAGAACTTTTTGATATTTTCAATATCGCTTTCGCCACCCAGAATCGCCCGCATGATTTCTTGGATTTCGGTGGTTTCTAGATCAAGGCCGGAATCCATCTTTGCGATAGCGCTATCCCAGAAACGTTGTTCAAGCGACATCGGATTTCCTAGCGATATTAGGCAGTTGTTGCCACGGTATGTGAGCGCAGCAGATCTGCAACAGTGTGCGACAAGGTGAATGGATCTACGGGATGCAGAACATTTGCTTCTGCTCTCGACCATGCCGCCAGCCATGCATCTTCTTTGCGACCAGTGATCACCATGACTGGTGGGCAGTTAAAAACTTCATCTTTCAATTGACGTGCGATACCGAGGCCGCCTTCAGGAACTGATTCGCCATCGAGGATGAATAGATCGATTGGGCTATCGCTGCCAGGCTTCTTCGCATCGACAAAGAGTCGCAGAGCTGCGGCAGTGGCAAATTGATGGATTACATGTTCGGCCATATCGGGTGCAACACGATTTCCCAACGCCCCAATAACTGCTTCGCGGACCGAAGAATCATCGGAGTACAAGACGATTGAGTACTTGCGCTCTCGAGCACCCTCGTTATGACTCATGGCGCAAAGTCTAATCGCCTGCCGAGCGATTGACTGACGAGAATTTAGAGCGAATCTGCGTGACCCTTTTCACCTCATTTCAGCGGCGAATTCGACCTCGGCGACCCCGTCTAAATAGGTTAGTAAGCCCCTTTTCGGGAATAATGCCACCCATGACCAGCACCAGCGTGAGCGCTCACCACAAGATCACCCGCCCCAACTTGGTGGCTGTCGGAACTATCGTCTGGCTCTCTAGCGAACTCATGTTCTTCGCAGCGCTCTTCGCAATGTACTTCACTACGCGCGCAGTGCAAGGCCCAAAGGTCTGGCTCGAATCAACGGGAATTCTTAATGTGCACTTCGCTGCGATCAATACAACTGTTCTTGTCTTGTCATCAGTGACGTGTCAGTTCGGTGTCTTTGCCGCTGAGCGTTACCAAGCACGCCGCACCGGCTCACTCTGGAACTTTAAGAGTTGGGGAATGCGCGAATGGTTTGCTCTTACCTTCTTAATGGGTGGCTTCTTTATCGCCGGCCAAATCTACGAGTATGCATCTCTTGTCACCGAAGGGCTCACTCTCTCTTCTGCTGCATATGGTTCTGTCTTCTACATCGCTACCGGTTTCCACGGTCTCCACGTAACTGGTGGATTGATTGCCTTCCTTATTGTGATGGTGCGAATTTCCAAGGCTCGTCGCTTTACCCAAGGTCAGGCAACGACTGCGATTGTTGTCTCGTACTACTGGCACTTCGTCGACGTCGTATGGATTGCTCTCTTCTCTGCCATCTACCTCATCAAATAATTTAGACTCCAACTGAAAGGAAAACCGTGAAGCGCCTCTCGCGTCTACGCAGACATCGTGCAGCAGGACCAATTCTGTTGATCTTCGCTCTCTTCACCATCGGAACTACCTTCCAAGTTGCGAGTGCCGTTAACAACGACACCACCACTGTTGCCGCACGATCTGCAACAGTGGATGAAGGAAAACAACTCTTCCTCAAGGGATGTTCTTCTTGCCACGGTATCAATGCCGAAGGCGGACAGATTGCACCTTCTCTCATTGGTGTCGGTGCCGCTTCTGTAGATTTCCAAGTTGGTACCGGACGTATGCCGATGGCGGATATGAGCACACAAGCGATGCGCAAGAAGCCGGTCTACAACCCAGAACAGGTCAGCGCTCTAGCTACCTATGTTGCATCCCTTGCTCCCGGACCAGCAGTTCCCAATGACTCTCTACTTAACTACGAACGCGATGGATCTATCGCCGAGGGCGGTCAACTCTTCCGTACCAACTGCGCCATGTGCCATAACTTTGCAGCGCAAGGTGGAGCTTTAACACAAGGTAAGTACGCACCAACTCTTATGGGCGTCGAACCAAAACATATTTATGAAGCGATGATCACCGGACCACAATCGATGCCGGTCTTTAGCGATAAGACAATTACTCCAGCAGAAAAGCTCTCGATCATTAAGTGGATAAAATCAACAGAAGCTGAACCACAATTAGCTGGTTCATCTCTAGGGCGAGTGGGTCCAGTAACTGAAGGACTGCTTGTATGGACACTCGGAATCGGACTGCTCATTGGCGTTGCAGTCTGGCTAGCGATGAAGGCGAGATAACAGATGTCTAACGAGATTGAACCGATAAAAGATCCGGGCTTGCCAGCACATGTTCATCGCAAAGCCGATAGCGATCCCATCGCAGCACAAAAGGCAGAACGACAAGTCGCCATTCTCTTCGGTCTATCTGCGCTAGGTACTCTTCTCTTAATTTTCTCTTACATTTTTATCAGGAACGATAAGTTCATCTTTATTCCGGTCATCGGTGAAACGGGTGCGCAACAACTTGGTCTCGGTATGGGAATGGCGATCGCGCTCTTCTGTATTGGTGCCGGTGCAATTCACTGGGCCAAGACTCTGATGCCTGATGAAGAAGTAATTGCACAACGTCACGAATTTAGATCTGACGATGAAGATCGCGCTGAATTTGTCAAGACAGTTAAGGCAGGTGCAGCGGCTGCAGGACTTGGACGTCGACCACTAATTAAGCGTTCCCTGGGACTCGCACTTGGTCTGTCAGGATTAACTCCACTACTTCTGCTTCGCGACTTGGGTCCGCTTCCAAAAGATAATCTGCAGAAGACTTCTTGGAAGGCCGGAACTCGATTGGTAACAGATCCGGGAGATCGACCAATTCGTCCAGAAGATTTAGAGGTAGGCGCTGTAGCGCAGACACTTCCGCAGTTGGCGCCCGGTGAAGAACGCACTTTGAATAACATCGGTAAGGATGCCGTTCTCTTAATCCGTCTTCGCCCTGAGGAATTTAATCTCGATGCCGAGCGACTTTCCTGGACTCACGAAGGCATCATCGCCTTCTCCAAGATCTGTTCACATATGGGATGCGCCGTCGCCTTGTATGAGCAACAGACCAAACATCTACTCTGCCCATGCCACCAATCAACATTTGATGTGACACGTGCTGCCAAGGTTATTTTTGGACCTGCGGCCCGACCACTTCCGCAGTTAAATATCACCGTGGATGCCGAGGGTTACCTCGTCGCCCGCACACCATTTACTGAACCTGTAGGACCTAGCTTCTGGGAGCGCTCATCATGACAGCACGCGAAAGAATCGCCGGAAACGTCGCAGGATATGTAGACGATCGCACAGGCGCGGCAAAGTGGATGAAGAAGAACCTCACCAAGGTCTTCCCTGATCACTGGTCTTTCCTTCTCGGTGAAATCTGTCTCTACTCATTCGTTATCTTGCTTCTCTCCGGAACTTTCTTAACATTCTGGTTCGATCCTTCACAACGCGAAGTTATCTACGATGGTGGATATCAACCTCTCTCAGGCCTCAAGATGTCTGCAGCTTACGCGTCCACTCTCCATATCTCTTTCGAAGTTCGCGGTGGACTCTTGATGCGTCAGATTCACCACTGGGCAGCGCTTATCTTTATGGTCGGCATCGTTGTGCACTTACTGCGCGTCTATTTCACTGGCGCATTCCGCAAGCCACGCGAATTTAACTGGATCATCGGCGTCGGACTTCTTACTCTCGGAATCGTTGAAGGGTTCCTTGGTTACTCACTTCCTGACGATTTATTGTCAGGAACCGGTATCCGTATCGCTGAAGCGATTATTCAAGCGCTCCCCCTTGTTGGTTCATATATTGCCTTCTTTGCATTCGGCGGAACATTCCCGGGTGAATCCTTTATTCCACGTATCTACACCGTGCACGTACTTCTCTTACCTGGAATCTTCCTGGCTCTAATCACAGTGCACTTGATGTTGGTCTGGTATCAGAAGCACACTCAGTTCCCTGGTCCAGGACGTACTGAGAAGAACGTTGTCGGATATCCATTGATGCCTGTCTATATGGCAAAAGCTGGCGGATTCTTCTTCATCGTCTTCGGCGTCACTGCATTCTTAGGTGCAGTCGCATCTATCAACCCGATTTGGTTATACGGTCCATATACACCGGGACAAATCTCTGCAGGTTCACAACCCGATTGGTATATGGGATGGCTCGATGGCTTGGTACGTATGTCTCCGCCGATTGAGACCCATGCCTTTGGCCACACAATCTCCTGGAACATCTTGATTCCAGGACTCATCGTCCCTGGAATCATGTTCACCGCTCTTGCTCTCTATCCATTTATTGAGAGCTGGGCTACCGGAGATAAGCGCGAACATCACCTGCTCGATCGTCCGCGCAATACCCCGAACCGCACCGCTATCGGTGTCATGGCTCTGACCTTCACTTTAGTCTCACTACTTAACGGTGGTAACGACATCATCGCGCAGCGATTCCACTTAACCATTAATCAGATGATGTGGTTCTCGCGCATTGGCATCATCGTTCTACCTCCGCTTGCCTTCATCATCACTAAGCGACTCTGTCTCTCACTACAGCGCGCAGATCGTGATCTGGTATTGCATGGCCGCGAGACAGGTCGTCTGGTTCGTATGCCTAACGGCGAATTTACTGAAATTCACGAGCCAATCTCAGCAGAGAAGGCTTGGTTGCTTACCTCGCACGAACAGATTGCACCTCTGGAACTTCCATTAGAAGATGAATCCGGTGTGCGTAACCCAGGTGTGCTCAAGAATAAACTTCGCAACCGAATCTCGCGTGCCACAGCAGTTGCGGTTCC
>JBAXLF010000032.1:0-11846 GCA_037134955.1 Actinomycetota bacterium
TACATCACTTCAGGCGATGCTGACTTCTACGAGAATGTCATGCACTTTGTACTCGCTCGCCGCGAAGGTGGCGGACCAGGAACAAAAGGTTTATCTCTATTCCTCATTCCAAAATTTATGTTTGATTTTGAAACTGGAGATCTGGGAAAGCGTAACGGCGTCTATGTCACAGCGCTCGAAGATAAAATGGGTCTCAATGTTTCTGCAACCTGCGAAGTAAATCTCGGCGAGAAAGAACCAGCAGTCGGTTACCTACTTGGTGATGTGCACGAAGGTATTGCACAGATGTTTAAGATTATTGAATTCGCTCGCATGATGGTTGGCACCAAAGCAATTGCAACGCTATCTGCTGGCTACCAACAAGCACTTTCCTATGCCAAGACCCGTGTGCAAGGTGGCGATATGAAGGTCATGAACGATAAGGCCAGCCCGCGCGTCACCATTATTAAGCACCCAGATGTGCGTCGTTCGCTGATGGTGCAGAAGGCTTACTCCGAAGGTATGCGCGCACTCGTTCTCTACACCGCCTCCATTCAAGATGAGATTGAACTTGCCCGCGAAGCAGGAGATGCCGAAAAGCTTGAAACTATGGAGAAGCTCAACGATTTACTTCTTCCTGTCGTTAAGGGTTTTGGTTCAGAAAAATCATGGACGCTCCTTGGCACCGAATCCCTTCAAACATTTGGTGGCGCAGGGTTCACACGAGATTGGCCACTAGAACAATATGTGCGCGATGCCAAGATCGACACCTTGTATGAAGGCACCACAGCAATCCAAGGTCTCGACTTCTTCTTCCGCAAAGTTGTTAAAGATGGTGGACGTTCACTCGGTCTACTAGGAAAAGAGATTCAAACATTTGCTGAAGCTGGCGGAACTCATGCAGAAGAGAAGCAGGCGCTTCTTAAAGCGCTCGGCGATCTCAATGGAATCATCGGAGTGCTTGTCGGACATGCCATGGCATCACAAGAAAAGTCTGAAGAGATTTACAAGGTTGGTCTCAACACTTCTCGTGCACTGATGGCCGTTGGTGACATCATCATCTCTTGGCTACTTCTTCGCCAGGCAGATATCGCTGCAGCAAAGCTTGCTGCCGGTGCAGGTAAAGATGCTGATTTCTATACAGGCAAAGTCGCATCAGCGAAGTTCTTTGTCACTACAGTGCTTCCTCACATCACAGCAGATCGCAAGATTGTCGAAGCAACTGATTCAGCAATCATGGAGTTACCTGAGTCTGCTTTCTAAGCAACTAAGTTAGACTCCGTAAGTGCTCACCAAACATCGCGGAGAATTTCTCCTTGTCCTGGGAGCTTTCTTCTTCTCGCTCTCGGGAATCGTTGTTACCGTTGTCATGAAACACCTTCCAGCGCTGCGACTTGCTGAAGTTCGCTCTGTATCTGCGGTGGTGATTCTCGGTACCTATGTGCTTTGTACTCGCCCTGAAATTATCAAGGTCAAGAAATCCGAAATCCCTCGCCTTGCTCTCTATGGCGTGGTGGGCTTTGCCTTTGTGAACTTCGGTTACTTATATGGGATTCAACGCGGAGTTCCACTAGGGCTGGTTCTTATTATTGAATTTACAGCGCCGATCTGGATTGCGCTCTGGATCAAGATTGTGCGCAGGGGTTTTGTTGCCAATGAGATGTGGTTGGCAGTTGCGCTCTCATTTGCTGGTCTCATCCTCGTTGCCAAGGTCTGGGAAGGTTTTAAGTTTGACCTGATTGGTCTTATCGCTGCCTCAATCTGCGCATTCTGTCTCGCTGCATACTTTTTAATGAGTGAAAAGATCGGTAAGAGCCGCGAGCCAATTGCAACGATGATCTTCGGAATGGGCTTTGCCTCAATCTTCTGGCTTGTAGTTCTTCCGCCGTGGACATTTCCCTTCCATGTATTTACGGAGAAGATGGATCTTGGTGGAATCGCCGCGGGCACGATGCTCCCTGGCTGGTTACTGATCGGAACAGCTGCAATCTTCGGAACTGTTGTCCCTTATATGTTGGTCTTATCTGGAATGAAGATGTTAACTGCATCAACCAGTAGCGTGATTGGAATGCTCGAGCCAGTTATTGCTGGTGCATTTGCCTGGATCTGGTTCGGTCAAAGTTGGGATTGGATTCAACTTATCGGGGCTGCAATTGTTTTGATAGGAATCTACTTGGCAGATCGCGCTAAAACAGTTCAATAAAGAGAGAAGTTACTCGTTCCAGCCGCCATCGCCAGGTGAAGATGGTTGTATATCTGATGGGCCCGATGATTGAGTGAAGTCGCGACCTGAGCCAACATTCGGTGCCATATCGAAGAAGCGCGCAAAGTGAAGTTGTGCTGAAACTGTAATAGTACGAGTTGGTCCGTTACGGTGCTTGGCAACGATGAAATCTGCTTCACCTGATCGGTTCTGTGAATCGTACATATCATCGCGGTGCAACAAGATAACTACGTCGGCATCTTGTTCGATAGAACCAGATTCACGTAGATCAGAGAGCATCGGTTTCTTATCTGATCTCTGTTCTGGCGAACGATTGAGCTGAGAGATAGCGATAACAGGGACATTGAGCTCTTTTGCCATAAGTTTAAGGTGGCGCGAAAATTCAGAGACTTCTTGTTGACGGTTTTCAACGCGCTTACCTGATGACATCAATTGCAGGTAGTCAATGACAATAAGTTTGAGATCGTGGCGCTGCTTAAGGCGGCGCGCCTTGGCGCGGATCTCCATCATGGAAAGGTTTGGTGAATCATCGATAAATAATGGTGCATCGGAGATTTCACCCATTCGACGAGCCAGCTTGGCCCATTCGTCATCGCTGAGTTGTCCGGAGCGAATATTGTTAAGACCCACGCGAGCCTCGGCAGACAACATACGCATCGTAATTTCAGATTTCGACATTTCGAGAGAGAAGATGACAGCTGCTTGATTTTCATGAATCGCAGCATGGCGCGCGATATCAAGGCCGAGCGTTGACTTACCGACTGCAGGACGCGCCGCGATAATAATCATATTGCCGGGATGGAGACCATGTGTCAGTAAATCTAAATCGCGGAAACCGGTCTTAACGCCTTCGATACCAATTCCTTTTGAGATTGCTTCAATCTCATCGAGGGCTGCAGGTAGCAAAGTGCTGAGTTGGACATAATCTTCAGATGCGCGTCGTTCGGTAACTGCATAGACCTCAGCTTGCGCAGCATCGACAGCGTCGTCGACCTCGCCGCTTTGATCGTAACCGAGTTGCACAATCTTGGTTCCGGCTTCAACAAGGCGGCGCATGATTGCATGTTCGAGAACAATCTTTGCGTAGTAACTTGCATTCGCCGCTGTGGGAACAGATGAGATAAGTGTGTGTAGATATGGAGCGCCACCTGCGCGCGCGATCTCGCCGTTCTTAGTCAGCTCTGCAGCAACAGTGATTGCATCGGCAGGTTCGCCGCGAGAGTAGAGATCAAGGATTGCGTTATAGATAAGTTCGTGTGCTGGGCGATAGAAGTCGCGCTCTTTCAATACTTCTACAACATCGGCAATTGCATCTTTTGATAACAACATTCCGCCGAGAACAGATTGTTCTGCTTGAAGATCTTGCGGTGGGGTGCGCTCGTATTCAGCACCGACAGTGTTGTAACTTGATCGGGAGTTATTAGGTAGTTCAGCAATGCTCACGCGACATACCTTCCTCTAGACCACTGACATCAACGGGTGAAAGGTATGTCCGCCACGCCTGAATAGACGAAAATCGCTTCAGGTAAATGGGGATAAAGGTGGGGATAAGTAGGTGGATAAGCGTGGATAACTGTGCATAAAGTGTTGACGAATTGTGAGTAACCCCCGCTTTAGGCGTGGAAAGGTGTGGAGGAAAGTAAATATCAACTTCTCAATTGGTGAGATGTCATCTCATATTCATCTTTCTACGCAAGACTTTCCCCATGATCGTTGATTACGCCCTCTATCAAAATGGCAAGCGCTTCAATGAACCATCGAATCTTCCAACGCTTATTCAAAAGGCGAAGAGCGAAGGTGGCTTTGTCTGGTTAGGTCTTGCTGAACCAACGCAGAATGAATTTGAGAAAGTCGTTGCAGATTTCGGTTTCCACCCACTGGCTATTGAAGATGCCGTCACCGCCCATCAACGTCCAAAGTTTGAAGAGTATCCAGGTGTGCAGGCGATGGTCTTAAAGACAGCTTTCTATGAAGAAAAAGGAAGTCAGATTTCAACGGGTGAAATTTTCTGCTTTATCGGAGATCACTTTATTGTCGTGGTGCGTCACGGAAGTGGGGCGCCGTTAGTTAATACTCGCCACCACCTTGAGAATAATCCTGATCAATTAGCTAAAGGGCCTTACGCGGTTATGCATGCAATTCTCGATCATGTTATTGATTGCTATATCGATATCTCAATCGAACTAGAGGCAGATGTTGTACAAGTAGAACATAAAGTCTTTGGAGATACGCGCGATAGCGCTTCTCAAGAAATTTACCTGTTAAAGAGAGAAGTTATTGAGTTCCGCCATGCAATTGATCCATTACTTTCACCGTTGCAACATATTGCAAGTCTTGGAGCGCGAAATGTCCCCACAGAACTTACGCCCTTCTTTCGAGATACCCTGGATCATTTAGCACGTGCATCAGATGCAGCAGCTGGTTTAGATGCGCTGCTTACATCTGCTCTGCAAGCTGAAATTGCAGAGGTACAGTTGCAGCAAAATGAAGATATGCGCAAGATAACTGCCTATGTGGCACTTGCTTCGGTACCAACAATGGTGGCAGGTATTTACGGAATGAACTTCGATACGATGCCTGAATTACGCTGGAAATTCGGTTATCCCGTCGTCATCGCATCTCTTGTGGTCGTCACCGCATTCCTCTACCGGAAATTTAAGAGAGCAGATTGGTTATAAGTTTCTCTAAATAATAAAGCCCGCCGCACGGATGCGACGGGCTTTATTAAGTAAAGATTTATTAAGCAGAGACCACGGTAAGTGAAACTGTTGCAACGATATTGTGTGCAAGAGAGACCTTTACTGTGTGTGTGCCTGTCTTCTTAATGTGGCCAGCTGTCTTGAGGTTATGGCGATCGATACCAAGACCTGTTGCTGACTTGATAGCAGCAGCAATGTCCTTATCTGTGACAGAACCGAAGAGGCGACCAGCTGTGCCGGTCTTTACCTTTACAGTCACTGTTGCCTTTTCCAGGGTTGTCTTGATCTCTTTAGCGTGATCGAGATCGCGGACTTCGCGGGCAGCACGTGCACGACGAATTCCTTCGATCTGCTTCTCGCCACCGAGTGACCAGACGATTGCAACGCCACGTGGCAACAAGAAGTTGCGTGCGTAGCCATCTTTTACAGTGACAACATCGCCGGCGTTACCGACCTTATTTACTTCACGAGTAAGAATGAGTTTCATTGTCATATCTCCTTATCGCGCTGATGATGTGTAAGGCAGGAGAGCAACTTCGCGGCTGTTCTTGACCGCTGTTGCTACTGCGCGCTGATGTTGTGTGCATGCACCTGTTACTCGGCGAGCGCGGATCTTGCCGCGATCTGAGATGTACTTACGAAGGGTCGCGATATCTTTGTAATCGATATATGTGACCTTGTCGCGACAGAAGCTGCATGGCTTCTTCTTGAACTTCTTATTAAGGGCAGCAGCTTTCGCGCCCTTGTTCTTTGGCTCGCGTAGAGCCCGGTTATTTCTTGCTCCCATTGTGGTGCTCCTTTTCGGGTGCCCTTCTATCTCTAGAAGGAATGGATTGTCGGTTAATTACCTATTTAAAATGGTGGTTCGTCGGTTGTAGATGTTCCCCATCCACCGCCGGCGGGTGAAGTCGAAGCAGCTGCCCATGGATCGTCATTGAAAGTATCTGCAGCAGCTGGTGCTGCAGCTCCACCGCTTCCGCCAGCACGCTGTGTGCGTGTGACCTTAGCTGTGGCGTTGCGAAGTGATGGACCTACTTCATCAACTTCTACCTCAAAGACTGTGCGCTTTTCGCCCTCTTTTGTTTCGTACGAACGCTGCTTAAGTCGACCAGAGAGAATGACGCGCATTCCCTTTGTGAGTGACTCTGCAACATTCTCTGCAGCTTGACGCCAGATTTGGCATTGAAGGAAGAGGCTCTCGCCATCTTTCCATTCATTTGTAGCCTTATCTAGATAACGAGGTGTTGAGGCAACGCGAAATTTTGCTACCGCTGCACCGCTTGGGGTGAAACGTAGCTCTGGATCGTCAACGAGGTTGCCGATCATTGTGATTGTTGTATCTCCTGCTGCCATTTTTTCCTCTTCTCTAGTTTCTACTCTGGGGGATCTCTACTGGTGGAGTCCGTACGGATAAATTACTCGTCCTAAGTGACTTTTTCTTCGTAAAACGCAGCGCCTGTGGAATGATTCCAATAAGCGAAGCGTTCTGGAATTGAAAGACTATTCGGGGCGCATAACCTTTGTGCGAAGAACAGATTCGTTCAGGTTGAGCTGACGATCTAACTCTTTGATTGCCGCTGGCTCGCAGTGCATATCGACGACTGCGTAGATGCCTTCTGGCTTCTTATTGATTTCAAATGACATACGGCGCTTGCCCCAAACATCGAGCTTGTCGACGCGGCCTCCGCTGTCTTTGATGATCTTGAGATATGTCTCAAGTGATGGTGTGACTGTACGTTCTTCGAGTTCTGGATCGAGAATGACCATTAATTCATAGTGACGCATGCGTTAACCCGACCTCCTTTGGACTAAGACGGCCACGGCATTTCCGTGACAGGAGGGTTAATACTCCTCATAAAGAATCCCGGTGGGACCTTTTACGAGGAGGTTAAGGGTAACTCTCGGCTGTAGATAAGAGAAATTCGCTCGGAAATACGCGGGAATTTCGCTGCCGGGCGGCGAGGCTGAGCAAGAAGGCGATCGAGGCTGCGACGCGGATCAGCGCGATAACGGAATAGATGGTTACCGATAATCCAAATTTTGCACCTGTGACCAACGCCAAGTGTTGCCAGATTGCTAAGTGATAAAGAACTTCTGCACCTTGCCAGAACCAGAAGATTGTTAGATCGCGCTTATCAATAAGAGCGATGATGGCAAGTGGCGTTAACCATAAAACATATTGCGGTGAATACACCTTGCTCACTGCCATCACAATAACCATGACAAAGATTGCGCTCTGCCCAAGAGTTGGAATATTTTGCATTTGTAAAAGAAATATGATGAGAGCTGTAACGCCGATGAGTAAACACAGTACAGATAAATAATTTTGATGTGTTAAATCTAAGCCAAGGTTAGAAAGTGCATACCAGATCGATCCCCAATCTGAACCACGATTGAGGTTGAGGTCATAGAAACGCCACCACCCTGTTGGAGTGGTGAGTGCAACCGGGAGATTGATAGCTGCAAAGGTCACAACCGTGATTACAAAGTAAGAGATGAATTTCTTTACCCGCTCTTGGCGGAAAAAGATAATTCCGATGGGGATAAGTAAGAAGATTGGTAAAAATTTAGTGGAGATTGAAACTCCTAAAGCGATTGCGCTAACAACTTCTGCCTTTCGATCAAACCAATAGATAGCTAGTAACATCGTTGCTATTGCCCACAAATCCCAGTTGATATACATCGCCGCTATTGCAGCTGGTGCAAGAGGTAGTAGATATCCGAACTCCGGTTTCATTGTAAAGGTGATGAGTGAGATAGAGATAAAGAGCAGGGCAAGCAATAGCGCGCTTCCATAGAAATAGTTATTAACGCCGTGCGGAATTATCTTCGCGGTAGCCCACATAACTGTTCCTTGAATAACGGGATACTCAACAGATTCTTTGCCACTGCTATAGGCCCAGACCCCTTTATCTAAAGATCTATCGCCGTAGAGCGCTGGAATATCCGAATAACAAGCGTGAATATATTGGCTTGGTGATTGCCAGCCAGTCTGCGCGCAGTAATTAAATTTTGCGAAACTAATAAGAGAAGCAAAGATTGCCAGCAGAATTACAACGCGAGACGAAACGCGCATTGATCGCTATTTTGTCTTCATATGTTGGCGGCCACCACTTGTCATGACGACCGGATCTAATCCGCCAATATTTGCTGGGGCTGGGAAGTCCATAACTGGTTGGCCCTTTAGCGCACCTTTCATAAAGGCGGTCCAAATCTTTGTAGGGAAAGTTCCACCCGTGACGGAGTTAAGCCCACCAATTCCATTGAGGGATTCAGATGCGCTATCGCGGAAGAGTGCAACCGATGCCGCTAACTGTGGTGTGTATCCACTAAACCAGGCAGATGCATTCGATTCAGAAGTTCCGGTCTTTCCTGCAGCAGGTCGACCAAGTGCCAACGCCGCAGAACCTGTACCACCATTGACTACACCTTTGAGTGCATATGTCAGATCTGCCATGACATCAGCTTTAAATACTTGTTGGGTCTCTGACTTGCCTTCGTAGAGCACACCTTTGTTAGGTCCAATTACCTGACCGACCAGGTATGGCTTTGCATAAGTTCCTTGAGATGCAAATGTGGCGTAGGCATTTGCAACATCAATCACGTGTGGGCTAGCAACACCTAATACAACAGATGGAGTTGCAATCATCGCGACGTTATCTGGAATTCCAGCTCGTCGAGCAACATCAACAACTTTATCCATTCCAGCTTTAATACCAAGTGGCACAAAGACTGTATTTACCGAGTGTTGAGTCGCGGTTAATAAATCGATCTGCCCCCAACCTTCATCGCCATAATTTGCAACTGGGTAAGGTTTTCCTAAATCATCAAAGGTCTGCGGTGTATCGCCGTTCCACATTGAAGTAAGTGGAATTCCCGCTTCCAACGCTGCAACCAATGCGAAAGGCTTGAAGGTAGAACCTGCTAGGGCAATTGATTGTGTTGCATCATTAAGTTGGCGCACTACATAATCTTTTCCACCATAGAGAGCAACGATTTCACCTGTTCCGGGGCGAATTGCCACGAGTCCAGTGTGTAGATTGGTTGGCGCTGGCGACGGAGTTAGTTTATTGACCGCATCTACTGCAGCTTCTTGTGCGCCCTGTTCTAGCGTTGTCTTGATGACATATCCGCCGACTAAGAGTTGATCTTGGGTAAAACCAAGCTTCGACAACTCTTTCTCTACCGAGTCAACGATGTAACCCTTAGGGCCGCTCAGTGTTCCGCCCGCTGTGCGTGGTGCAACGACAGGTAACTTGGCGCTCTTAGCTTGAGCAGGAGTGATCCATTTCTGTTGCAACATTCCTTGAATAACATAGTTGAAGCGTCCTTCTAAACGCTTTGCATTCGCTTTTGATAGCGCCGGGTCATAGAGACCTGGAGAGCGCAAAATACTTGCAATGACTGCAGATTGCGAAATAGTTAATTGGCTCGCATCACGGTTGAAATATTGCTGCGCGGCAGTTTGAACACCGTAAGAGCCTCGACCGAAGTAAATAGTATTGAGGTAATTTTCAAAGATTTGATCTTTCGTCATGGCATTCTCTAATTTAAGCGAGATGACGAGCTCTTTAACCTTTCTTGTAATGCTTCGCTCTGAGGTAAGAAAGGCGGTCTTGGCATACTGTTGTGTAATAGTCGAACCACCACGGCCGTTTCCGAGAGTTAAGATATTTGAAACGATTGCGTGTCCAATGCCGGTGATACTAAATGCGCGCTCTGAATAAAAACTTCTATCTTCGGCAGCCATAACGGCATAACGCAATCGAAGTGGAATCTTTGAAATTGGTAACTTTTGGCGGTTCTCTGAACCGATACGTGCAATCTCGGCGCCATTTGAATATTGAATGATCGTTGATTGGCTATTTACATATGCGTTGGGGTCTGGAATTCCCACGGTAAACCACGCGAGGGCGAAGAGCACTGCCCCAGCGACGAAGCCAAAACCTGCTAGGAAGATTCCTGCACGAATTAACTTGGTTTTTAACATGGGCCTAGATTAGCGCCGATTAACGCCTACTTCAGCGTTGCAAAGTCTTCATCTTCTAGTGTTCGTTGGCGACGTGGAGCTTTACGCTCACGGCCATCTCCCAATAAGTAGGTAGAACAGAGATGATTCCATGAACATTGGCGACAGACTTCAACTACATAGACCGAGAACTCTCCAAATTCGGATTCCATATCGAGTAGCTCGTCACCGTTCTTAATGCGCCCTGAGTATTGACCGAGTTGATCGCCAAATGTGTAGCGCAGCTCTACCAGTGAATCTTTTTTACAGACCGGGCAATTGCGGTCAGCCTTTTCTCCGTGGTGCTTGGCAGCGCGCATCAAATAAGGATCAGCATCGCATGCATCAACGACTCCACGAAAGAGTGCGAGCAGGGTCGCTCTCTTATCAAGTGAATAATCGATGAAACCACGTCTAGTTTTCATAGTAGGAGAAGAATAATCGCCTTTCTTTAACTACGCTTACTTTATGAGTTTTTGGCAGTTGATGCGGGATACTCGTTTGGCACGCCTGCTTCGTATTCGCTGGTCAGGGCAGTTAGCAGATGGAATCTTTCAAAGTGCATTGGCTTCATTTGTTCTCTTCTCTCCTGAGCGCCAAGCAACTGCAGTAAGTGCCGCTATTGGTTTCACAGTTGTCTTACTGCCATATTCTATTGTCGGTCCCTTTGTTGGAACTCTCTTAGATCGCATCTCACGTCAAAGAGCGATTCTCTTCTCAAATCTTTTGCGTGTAGTGACGCTGCTTCTACTCTCGTTCTTTATCTTTCAAGGTTACGCCGGATTACCAATTACAGTAATTGTTTTGATTGCATTTGGTGTCAATAGATTAATTCTGGCCGGACTCTCTGCCGGTCTACCTCTTGTTATTGATTCACCATCACTGATCTCAGCTAATGCTCTCGCTGTCACGGGAGGCTCTGTATTTGTTGTAATCGGTGGCGGTATCGGACTGGGTGTAAGGCAATTACTTAATCTGACTGCCACCGCCGACCACGCTGATGCAATTTTGGTTCTGCTCGGTGCTTTTGGTTATTTGATTGCCGCACTATTTACCTCATTTGTCGCTAAATCTGAGATAGGACCGCGTCCCCACGAAGTTGTGAAGGGAAGTTTCACACAAGGTTTTCGTGAGATGCGCGAGGGTTTTCGATTCCTCGAAGATCACGCCGATGCAACTCGTGGAATTGTTGCAACCGCACTACACCGCGGTGGATTAACGGCGCTGACGTTAACCGCACTTTTACTTGAGCGAAATACTTTTCATGATCCAAAAAACAGTGAAGCTGGCCTTGCTGGACTAAGTGTCGACCTCTCGATCGCAGCGCTCGGCTTTGTTATTGGAGCTGTTATGGCACCTTACGGTGTGCGCCGCTTCGGTAGACATCGCTGGATCAGATTATCTATTGCTGCCGCCAGTGCCAGTGTTGTAATACTTATATTTATTCGAAATCCAGTAACTCTCGCAATCACCGCATTTTTAGCTGCTGCTTTTGGGCAGAGTGTAAAAGTGACTAACGATGCGTTAGTTCAATCAAAGATTGATGACTTCTACCGTGGTCGCGTCTTCTCTGTCTATGACGTGATGGTCAATGGTGCCATTGTTCTCGGTGCACTATCGGCTGCAGTTTTATTACCCGTCAGCGGTGATTCTTGGCGCGTTCCAGCTTTCATAGTTCTCGTGTGGTTCTTGGTAGCAGTTGTCTTATTGCGCCCTAAAAAATTCTTTCTTAAGGGTGGCGCCTAGCTTTCCACCATTGCAATAACTCTTGCGTTGCCCGTTCCTCGCCAAGTGGGCCATGTTCCATGCGAAGTTCCATAAGAAAATCCAACGCCTTACCAACATCTGCAGATGGTTTTAATTGCAAGAGCGACATCACTTGTGCGCCATCGAGATCTGGACGAATCTTTGAAAGTTCTTCCTCTTCTGCCAATTT
>JBAXLF010000033.1:0-11704 GCA_037134955.1 Actinomycetota bacterium
CGTGTTACCGCCGTGAAAGGGCGATGTCCTAGGCCCCTAGACGATGGGGACGTTTGAGGCTCGCAAATCGTACCTTCTTAAGCGTGCACGACCAAACTCGGTGAAAAAGCCCGCGAATTCAAGGCTCTTTAGAGCAGCGCCCACTGCACTGTTATTGAGATCGTCACATCTTGCTGACCTAAATCAATAACTGTGGCATCTGATTCAGCTTTAGCCACGGCCATCACAGGTGTGTAATTAGTTGGCGAAGAATTTTCTACGAGGTAATTCACTGCACCTAACTTTGCACCGATTAACGTTGCATATGAAGCAGCCTTTGATTTTGCACTCTTTACTGCAGCAGCGCGCGCAGCATCAAGTGATTTGCTTGAATCAAGTACAAAGGGAGTTGCACCATTAATTTGTAGATTATCGCCACCTGCTGAAATTAAAGAGTCAACGACTGCACCTGCAGTATCTGCAGCCCGTACAACAATGGTAAATGACTGAGAACCGCGATAGCCGATCTGGGTCGATGTTCCATCATTTGCATATTTATACTCTGGATAGACAGTCACAGTTTGGGTAGAAATATCTTTGGCATCAATTTTCGAAGCCTTCAGCGCCGCCCGAAGTGCAGCAGCGGTCTTATTTGTCGCAGCCAACGCATCTTTACTTGTCGAAGCAACTGCAGAAGCTGTAGCGCTAATGCGAACTGCATCGGGAGTTACTTTGACTGCTCCTTGAGCCGATACCGTGATGTAGCGCGTTGCGGCGGCATTGGCTGATGGTGCGATTAGACCAACCATCGCGAGAATAATGAGGGCGATTACGGGGATGCGGTTACGAGTTGTCATAACCCCATTATCGTCTACTAGTTGTGTGGGAGGTTATAGATTTCTGTGTGATCTCGGAGCATTCGCTCGAGCGAGAAGTACTGATGAGCTCGCTCTCTGCCGGCGCGACCTAAAGTTATTCTCAGCGCTGGATCAATTGCAAGTGCGCTGAGTGCGCTCGCCATCGCGCCTGGTTGTGGCGAGGTGAGATAACCTGTCTTATCGTTTTCCACGATATCTGAGATAGATCCGACCGCCGGAGCAAGAATTGGTAAACCTGCCTGAGCGGCTTGAATTAAAGTCAGTGGAATTCCTTCGTTATCACTTGTCAATATCGCGATATCGCTTGCGGCAAATATGGCATCGATATCTTTACGCCATCCTAAGAATGTCATTGGCAACTCTTCGGCTACCGCACGTGCCTTAGCACTTTCAAATAACTCACCTTCACCAGCAACTAAGAAATGAATTGCAACACCACGTTTGACCATCGTGCCTGCGATATCAAGTAAGCGGTCCGGACGCTTGATCTGAGTGAGGCGACCCACAAAGGTGCAATAAATCGTTGCTGGATCTAGCTCTAGCTGCTTACGCAACTCTGCCTTATCGAAATGCTTGGGTTCAGGAAGTCCGGGAAAGAAGGTTTTGTATTGGTCAGCTGAACCGATACCCGCCGCCAGTAAATCGCGTTTTACCTCGCTGCCAATTGCGATTAAATAATCGGTGCGTTGGGCAAAGAACTTTTCAATCGCGACAACCAGTTTGGTCTTCCAACCTGCGAAATAACCATGGAGCAAGTGGCCATGGAAGGTATGGATACGCACTGCGCCACGGCCGGCAATAATCGAAGCTAATCGACCGAGCACACCAGCCTTTGCAGTGTGGGTATGAATTACATCAGGGCTAAATTCCTTGATGGTGCGAATTAATCCAAAGAATGCTTTGAGATCTGCAAATGGAGATACTGAACGACCAAGGCCGGCAATACGAGAAGCTTTGATATCGGTAGCAACTTCATCGAGATAATCAGCCTCTGTCTCATCGCAATATCCAGTAATGAGAACTTGCTCAAATTGCGATGAATCTAGGCCGCGCATTAATTCGGCGACGATGACGGCCGGTCCACCCACATTCATGCGGGCGATGATCTGCATAACTTTGATGCGCTCGGCCATGTGGTTATCTTCTCGCAAAAAGGCTGGATAATTGAACTTATGACCGGCGGGCAATTCGTATCCAACTGCACAGCAGATGCGATGGCGCGTGCGGCAGAGGCGCTCACATCAGGAGCCCTCGTCGCATTCCCAACTGAAACTGTCTATGGACTTGGCGCAGATGCCACCAACCCAGCTGCAGTTGCACGAATCTATGAAGCAAAAGGTCGCCCGGCTGACCATCCACTGATTGTTCATATTGCACAGATGCACGACATTGCAGAATGGGCGCAAGATATTCCGGAATATGCAATTGCACTTGCACGAAATTTCTGGCCCGGGCCGATGACCTTGATTCTTAAACGATCTTCGCTGGCGCGAGATTTCATTACTGGGGGACAGGAAACTGTTGGACTTCGTGTTCCTAACCATGTCGTTGCTCTGGCACTCCTCGAAGAATTTAAGAAGATTGGTGGCAAGGGAATTGCGGCACCGAGCGCCAATCGCTTTGGACATGTTTCACCGACTACAGCTGAGGCAGTCAGCGCAGAACTAGCCGCCTATCTTTTACAACAGGACTTGATTCTCGATGGTGGGCCATCTTTGGTCGGTGTTGAATCGACCATCATCGATTGCACCACCGAGAGTCCGAAGATTCTCCGCCCTGGCGCCATAACAGAATCGATGATCGAAGAAGTTACCAAAGTTGCGCTCTCGTACGATGCCACCGATATCCGCGTGAGTGGTTCACTCGAAAATCACTATTCACCTGTGGCACAAGTTTTACTCGATATCGAACCACAACCAGGTGATGGATATATCGCGCTCTCCCACTTTGAAACACCAGAAGGTGTGAAGAGATTGGCATCACCAAAGAACGATGAAGAATTTGCTCGCCAGATGTATGCCGCTCTTCGCTCAGCCGATACTCAGAATCTCACTCGCGTTGTTGTGAAACAGCCAGAAGGAAGTGGTATCACCATTGCAATTCGCGACAGACTGCATAGAGCAAGCAACGGTCGCTAATTCAATCGGTACTCTTACGCCATGAGCATTTCGCGCCGTGGACTTTTAAAAGCAACTGCACTAGTTGGCGCTAGCTCTTTTGAGTTTTTGCAAGCTTCGCCAGCCGAGGCTGCAACTACAGATATCCAGCATGGTTCACGTTCGGTCAAGAAAGTTGCGCTGACTTTCCACGGCGCTGGTGCACCTGATTATGCCGATCCTTTGCTCAAACTCTTTCAATCAACTGGCACCAAAGTTTCAGTCTTTGCAGTGGGTACGTGGCTAGTAAAAGACCCAACTATTGCTTCAAGAATTATCAGCGAGGGCCACGATCTCGGAAACCACACCATGACCCACACGCAAATGAAAACTATTTCGGCAAAGCGCGTCGAGTCAGAGATAGCAGGATGTGCCAACGAACTCACCAAGCTCATCGGCAATCACGGCGCCTGGTTTAGGCCATCTGGAACTCAATTTTCGACTCCCACAATTCGCGCCGCTGCAGTGAAGAACGGTTACGGACAATGCATCTCGTACGAGGTCGACTCTGAAGATTTTAAAGATGTCTCTAAGGCCAAGATGGTCGCCAATGTTATGAAGAATGTAAAGAATGGCTCGATTATCAGTATGCACTTTGGCCACAAAGTCACACTCGATGCCATGCCAACTATTCTCGATAAATTACATGCGGCAGGACTTACGCCAGTAACGCTTACTGAACTACTCAAAGCATGAAAAAGTTTTTTACGGCAGCTCTGCTTCTGCTCTTTTCATTCCCAATCGCAGCTCAAGCCGCTCCTCTTGCTGGCATGCCTCCGGTGCTTGACCCCAACAATATTTATGCCGCAGATGCGCCTAATAATTTAAGCGATGCAGTTAAGGGAACACGTGAGCTTGTCTACGTTCCAAATTTTCGATCTGCGACAGTTTCGGTAATAGATCCGCACACCTATAAAATTATCAAGACCATTAAAACTAAGGCAGGCCCGCAACACGTGGTGCCATCATGGGATTTAAAGACGCTATGGGTCAATGACAATAAGGGCAATTACTTAACGCCGATAGATCCAAAGACTGCCACTGCTGGCAAAGATGTTTATGTCCACGATCCTTACAACCTCTACTTCACGCCTAATGGCAAGTACGCAGTTGTGATGGCTGAATCAGATAAGCAGATTGTCTTCCGCGATCCCCACACCATGGCGATTAAGAAGACTCTCAACGTTCCTTGCGCTGGCGTAAATCATGCTGATTGGACCGCAGATGGAAATCAATTTGTGGCAACCTGTGAATTCACCGGCAAACTTATCCTTGTAGATACTGCTCAGATGAAGCTTCTGAAAGTGGCAACGTTAAAGAAGCAGACCGAGATGAACCCAATGCCACAGGACATCAAGATTTCTCCTGATGGGAAGACTTTCTATATTGCCGATATGGCATCTCACGGAGTTTGGATCATGCCTGCCAACAATTTCGGGCACTTAACATTTATGCACACAGGTAAAGGTGCGCATGGACTCTATGTAACTCGCGATGCGAAGACGCTGTTGATTACCAACCGCGAAGAAGGTTCCATTTCGGTCATGCGTTTTTCTGATAATAAATTGATTGCAAAGTGGAAAATTCCAGGCGGCGGTAGCCCTGATATGGGAAATATTTCCGCCGATGGAAAATTCTTCTGGGTCTCAGGCCGCTACAACAATGAGGTTTATGTATTTAATATCGAGAAAGGCATCTTCGTTACTCGTATCAAAGTAGGTCTAGAGCCACATGGACTTACCATCTGGCCACAGCCGGGGCGTTATTCACTAGGTCATACAGGGATCTTGCGTTAACCGAGGCACTGCTCGTAGGTAGTAGACTGCGCCAGTTATTAACGTGGGGCCTATAGCTCAGCCGGTAGAGCAACGGACTTTTAATCCGTGGGTCGACAGTTCGAGCCTGTCTGGGCCCACTTACTTATCGCGCTCTTTCGATAGTTCATCCAGGTTGGGTCGCGGAATCTTTGGTCGATCTCCTCGCGCGAAGCGGCGATACATATATATGGCAACTGCTGCAAAGAATGGCCATTCAAAGGTATAGACCCAAGCTCGCCAGTGGCCATCGTGTGCCCGCTGCCATTCAAACCAACCGGCCCACATGCAAAATGGAATTAGTAGCGCAAGAATAAAGAGAAAGTAGCGCTTCTGTTTTAGTGAAAGTGGCTTCAACTCTTCATTATCTCGCACCCACTTTGGCGCTTGGAATTCTTTATCGACCATTACGCGCAGCAATCTCGGCAGCAATCTCTGCATCTATCTCTACCGATTTTCTCTCTTCGGATTTAATCCAGTGATAAACCGCAAGTGACATCCAGATTGTGTCGATGATCATTGCGCCCGACCACATTAGTGAACCACCGCGCCGTTGATCATTGATGGTGTACATATCGTCGTAGAGAGAGCCGTGACTTACGTAGATAAAGAATCCTGTGAGAGTTTCGGGGACCATCATCAAAAAGAGCGAGATAACAGCGATTGCGGGAGTAACTCGACGATTTACTAATTTTCTATCGAGCAGGTTGTAATAGAAGAGGTATGGCAAGCAGATATAGAGCGGTACCTCTAGATACCGGTGTGCCCATGGATGTTCCATAATAAATAGATGCGGACCTGGAAGATGAACGCCAATCATGAGCGCGGCATAACTCAACCAGCTCAAGATGGGATCGGTTAGTGCGCGAAAAATTCTGCCTGAGGGATGAAAGTTAGATGGCGTGCCAAGTACAAGAAGTGGCCCAGTCAGCATCATCATCGTGATGTGTTGAACCATGTGGAGCGAGAAGTAATCCATCGCTCGAGCACCAACAGGAGAGATGACTACTGCAACAATTGAGAAGAGCCCTCCTAAGAAGAAGAATTTCTGCTGACGCGTAGCTTTTCCATATTTAAAGTAAAGGTAAGCGGCCACCAAGACTGGAATCAATATTTCAGGCGCCCATTGCCACGATCCGAGTAGGCCAATGTCGTGGTGATGCATCTCCATAAGCCATCAGGTTAGCCCTCAAATCGCGATTTTGGTACGAAGTATTTAGCAAAACCCAAAAAAGTAACCCGCGCCGACCCTTCTCTTATCGGGTATGTAGGCGTACCCTGCTAGAAATAAATAGCACCATCGCCAGCAGAATGTGGTTTTTCAAGTCAGCTCAACGAAGAGTGAGGGATTGAATGAATAAGCGAATATTCACGGCGCTTGCCACAGTTGTATTGGGTTTCGGTCTGATCGCCGGAATTGGTACATATGTTGCAGCTGCTAAGAATGATCCGGGAGTTGTCGTTGCGCAGAGCGCTGGTTCATATACCGCTCCCGACGGCAAGGTTTATCCGCAAGTAAAACTCTCTCTCAATGTTTATCCAGACAGTAACTTTGGCGGCCAGCATGGTGCCGGAGGTGGCGCGCATCCTGAATACGTAAGTTATAGCGCTGGTGGCCCTAATGGGGAAGTTATAACTGGCGCAGGATCTGGTTCAAACTTTGAAGTCCCAGCACACACTGCAGTAACAATTACTATTTACCAATATGACTCTGGTGCGAATATCACCAATGATTTCTTTGCACACGTACACGGAACTGTCACTGGCACAGCAACATTTGTGCAGCGATGGGATACCAAGGCCAAGGTAAATGCGGTTGCGGAGCAACAGATAACCGATATCCCTGCAGATCAGGTAGGCCATACATTTACCCTCCATGGACTCTCTGATGCAAAGTCTCAACTCTTTGTCAGCGTACCGCTGATGAAGAATGGTGACGAAGAGGTAAGCGCTGCAGCAGATAAGGGTGGCTACACACAATTTCCAACGAAGACCACATTTACATTTATCACCGGCGATGCTGGTGAATATGTCTGGAACTGCGAGTTCCCTTGTGGTGACGGCACCATCGCGCGATTCGGTGCGGCGATGTCAACCATGAGTTATATGTCCGGACATTTCACCGTGAGGGCGTAAGTACATGGCTACTACTCGATACTTCGCAGGTCCTTGGTGGAAGCGTAAGGATTTTCAACGCACTGCAATTTTATGGGTGATACTCACACCAATCATTGGTTACTTCTGCTCTGAGATCCAAGTTGGCGCAATGGGCGCTCCAGCTTCGGAAGTAATGGCAACAACTGAGCGTCTAATGCGCATCTTTACTTGGGCTGCTTCACCTGTCGCAGCTTTTGTTGGAGCTATGGCGATAGTCGCGCTCTTGGGGAAGCGTCATCATGGAGATACACCTCCACCAGATTCTGAAGATGTTATCGAAACTTCACCGAAATCAATTGCTGTCTGGATGGTCAGCTCTGCGCTCTTATGCCTCTTTGCGCTTGTAGTCGGAATGGTCGCGCTTCAAAAAGATAATGCGGCTCTTCTTGATCCGAAAGCAATTCAGGTTGAAGTCACTGGTCAACAATGGGCTTGGAACTTTGCCTACCCAGGTGACACGGGAGTTCGCTCTCAGGTACTTCATTTGCCGGTTGATCAACCAGTTGTCTTCCATGTAACAAGTAAAGATGTGAAGCACTCTTTCTGGATTGTGCAGATGGGTATCAAGATTGATGCCAATCCTGGTGAAATCACAGAGACCTCGGTTACGCCAAATAAAATTGGAACCTTTGATATTCGCTGCGCTGAGCTCTGTGGCTTGCTACATGCATATATGCAGAACAAGGTAATTGTGCAGAGCAAGGAAGATTATGCGGCTTGGCTAGCTAGCCAACCGAATTCGACCGTAACTACATGGACTAAACCGGGAGCTGCTGCCTAATGACTACAACAATGACTCATACAGCACCAACTTCGGGCCACACACCTAAAGTTGGAATCATTAAGCACCTGAACTTCTTTACTGCACTCGCACTTGGAGCAATCACCGCATTTGTTGTCTGGAGATTGGCGCTGGCTTATCTGCCGCAAAATGCAGATACCGCTGTGATGCATACTCGCGAAGATAAAATCACTTTGCTCTCCATGATCGGTTGGTTTGTTGGATTTATGACCGGTATCGGTGCACTCGTCGGACCATTCCGCTGGGTGATGGGCAAAGACCTATCGCACGATGAGAATATGTTCTTGGCCGGCAAAGATATGGGCGTCAAGCGCTACTTCCGCTACACAACTGATCACAAAGTTGTCGGTATCCAATATCTCGTAATCACAATGACAATCTTTGGCATCGGTGGAATTCTCGCCATGCTCATCCGCGCCAATCTTGGATCTCCAGGCGGGGGATTAATCCATCCGCAGGCCTATAACTCGATTGTTGGTACTCACGGAATCATCATGATTGTCGGCACCATCATTATGGTGACCGGACCATTTGGTAACTACATCATGCCAATCATGATTGGTGCACGCGATATGGCATTCCCGCGACTTAACGCACTGAGCTTCTGGCTGATTGTCGCCGCTGCAGTTCCTTTGATCTGGGGACAGTTCCTTGGTGGAATTTCAACCGGGTGGTCTGCCTATAACCCACTTGCTGGACAAGCACCGCTTGGTATGGATGGCTACATCATGTTCATCTGTATCTTCGCACTTTCCACAATGGTTGCAGGCGCAAATATCACCACCACTGTGGTTCGTATGCGCGCTAAAGGTATGACATGGAATCGCACACCAATCTTTATTTACGGTGTTGTTGCATCAGTTGCACTTGCACTTCCTGCATTTCCAGTCTTCTTTCTATCGCAGATTCTCTCTGCCTTTGATAGAGCGCTTGGAACTTCTTTCTATGACACAGCAAATGGTGGAAGCGGTTGGCTCTATGAAAACCTCTTCTGGATCATGGGCCACCCTGAGGTTTATGTAATTCTTATTCCCGCTGTTGCGGCTCTGATGGAGATGGCACCGGTATTTACTCGTTCACCACTCTTTAGCTTCAACATTGCAGTGATGGGAATTGCGGGAATTTCCGGGCTATCTGTACTTGTGTGGGCGCACCATATGTATATCTCTGGTTGGGCTCCACTATTAAATGCACCGTTTATGTTAACGACAGAATTAATCTCGATACCAACGGGAATGCTCTTCCTAGTTCTTATTGGAACTCTCTGGCGAGGGCGTTTATGGATCACAGTTCCAACCATGTCGATCTTCGCTCTTCTCTGGAACTTTATGATTGGCGGAATCACCGGCATCTATCTCTCTGATGTTCCAGCCGATGCCTTCCTTCACGGCTCGATGTTTGTGACTGCACACTTCCATTACACCTTAATGGGCGCAGGACTTACTGGAGCGCTTGCATCTCTTGTCTACTGGTTCCCAAAGATGACCGGAAGAATGCTCGATGAAAGACTCTCGTGGATCTCATTCTGGTTTGTGCAGATTGGATTTAACGTGGCCTTTATGGGCATGTTCTTTGTTGGCCTACAAGGTCAGCCACGACGCGTTGAGGCTTATGCAGCAATCTTTAGTAAGGGAAATCTCATTACATCGATCGGAGCAGCAGCAATCATGACCGGCATGCTCGTTCTCCTTGCTGCTGTTATTGGTTCATGGCGTAGCGGTGTTAAGGCACCGATGAATCCTTGGCAAGCAAAGTCACTTGAGTGGACAGTTCCAAACCCTGTTCCGCTCGAGAACTTTGAAACGCTTCCGGTCGTTACAGAAGATGTCTATGGTTACGGAAGGAAGAAATAATGAGCGTTGATACACATGCACATGCCAATCCTCATCATGAACATCCCGATGTAGTTGGTAGTCGCAATCGCCTAGGCGTAATCCTGCTTATTGTCGCTGACGTGGCCTTCGCGCTCAGCATGATCTTTACCTATTTCTATCTCAAGGCGCAGAATGTCAATGACAAGTGGTTGCCCAAAGCAGATGGAGATAATCCCGCGGTACATCCAATTTCCAGCGCCAGCGCATGGAAGATTACTGCTGTAGCTGCAGTTGGATTGATTGCGCATTTCATCGCAATGCGCAGTATTCGAAAAGGAAATCAAAGCACTTTAAAATCCTTTGGCCTTATTGCATTCTTAGTTTCACTTGCCGCGCTCGTACTGCAAATCCAACAATTCGGTGCCGTCCCCTTTAACTTTGACAAGGGTGGCTACGCATCATGCTGGTATATGTTTGCAATTCTAAATACCGTCCACTTAATTCTGACCGCCTTCATTGCGTTGGGCAATTGGAATCGTTCACGACTTGGCATCTACAAGCAGACTGATCACTGGCATGTAGATATCGTCAATGTCTGGTGGGTATGGATGGTTGTGTCATCATTGCTCGGTGCCTTCGCGCTTAGCTTCACCTAATAAGAGTTCACACTGGGTAGCCTCATACCTCGCACTTGGTGTGGTGTGGGGCTGTTCCTTTATCTTTATTAAATTAGGTCTGGAATTCCTTACCCCATTCGGCGTCGCCTTTGGCCGTTGTGCACTGGGAGCACTGACACTGTTGCTCGTTGCACGTATGCGAGGTACATCGCTGCCACGTGATCGCACATTGCAGATGCATTTATGGGTTGTTGCGATGTTGCTCAACGTAATCCCAGGCGTTCTCTTCGCACTAGCCGAAACTAAAGTTACTTCAATCTTGGCGGGAATTCTCAATGCAGTTACACCTCTGATGACTTTGATTGCAATCTTGATTGTCAATCGCGAGGAGAAACCAAAGACATTCCAAATAGTAGGTTTATTGATTGGATTTACGGGTGTGCTGACAGTCCTTGGAGTTTGGAAAGGTCTTGGCGATAATCCACTGTGGGCAATTCTTCTCTTGCTATCAGCAGTTTCTTGTTATGGAATTTCATTTCCTTATACACGCAGATTCGTCTTGCCCTATAAATTAAAATCCGAAGCAGCTGTAGCAACGCAATTGACTCTTGCTGCAGTAACGCTGCTGCCATTCTTTCTCTTTGATGGAATTGCAAAAGATCAATATCGCCTCGGTCCAGTTCTTGGAATGTTAGGACTTGGCATCTTTGGAAGTGGTTTTGCCTATATCTGGAACTTTAAAGTGATGGAGTTAGCAGGAAGCGCCATCGCAAGTACCGTCACCTATATAACCCCAGTAGTTGCGGTAATTGTGGGGGTTATTTTTCTCAATGAGAAAGTTACGTGGTATGAACCAGTGGGAGCGCTGATAGTTCTACTGGGTGCAGCTATTGCTCAAGAGCGAATTAAATTTAGTCGATCTTCCAGCCATCAGTAATCGGTCCTAAATCGATTCCGGCTGCGGCGTGATCTGTATTTTCACCACGCGCCATTTGTGCCGCGTGTGCGGTGTTATGCCAGCGTTCCTCGACCTTGCCATATTTCCAAAGAAGTAGAGCCACTGACCAGACAATTACGAAGGCTCCAACAATGAAGTAACCAGCGGAGTTTAAGTTAAAAGCCTTGCAGTAATCCCAGAAAAAGCCATTGAGGTTGAGCTGGTTGGCAATGACTTGCAGGATCTCGAGGCCGCCCACAAAGAGCGCAACAGCTACGGAAAGCCCAGTAATAATAATGTTGTAGTAAACCTTGCGAACTGGTTTTGAGAATGCCCAACCATAAGCAAAGTTCATAAATGAACCATCGATGGTATCGAGCAAACTCATGCCACCGGCAAAGAAGAGCGGCAATGAAATAATTGCCCACCATGGCAGTCCGGCAATTACCGAAGAACCAGCGAGAACGAGTAGACCAATTTCAGTTGCAGTATCGAAGCCAAGTCCAAAGAGGATTCCGAGTGGATACATCTTCCAGCTCGCATCGATGCG
>JBAXLF010000034.1:0-11601 GCA_037134955.1 Actinomycetota bacterium
ATGAAGCCAGATTTAGTGCTTCTGGATTTACATCTTCCTGATGAGCATGGTCTCTCACTATTTTCTAGGTTCCAACAATTGCCAGCTGGCTGTAAGCCTGATGTCTTTATTATCTCCGCTGCTCGGGATGTCGCAAGTGTGCGTGAAGCGCTGCAGCTTGGTTCTACTCAATACATCATGAAGCCTTTTAATCAGAAGGAGTTGGCGGAGAGAATGATTGGCTATCGACTTGCGAGGGAGAAACTTTTAGATTCAGAGGAGATTTCCCAAGATGAGATTGATCGCCTGTCTGCTCTGATGCGAGGGCCACGTATTGGTAAACCTTCTCCCGAACAGCCAAAGAGCCCAACAACTTCTCTCATTCTCAAATTTATCGAAGGTAGAAAAGCATCCGTATCTGCACTTGAAGTAGCCGAAGAGTTAGGGCTGAGCCGAGCAACCGCACAGAGATATTTATCGCATATGGTTGAAAATGGTTACCTCGATTTAAATCTGCAATACGGGACCACTGGTCGCCCAGTTCATTTATTTACACTCAGTTAAAACTTGCTCACAAGCGCCCTGCCTGCGATATATTCGGCGCATCATGAACCAGATCAATGAAGAAGAGCTCAAGCAGCGCCTCGACCCGCTTTCATACGCAGTCTTGCGAGAAGGTGCCACCGAGCGACCATTTACTGGCGAATACACCGATACAGATAAGGTCGGAAGTTATCGTTGTAAGGCATGTGGCAATGAGCTCTTTAAATCTGAGACGAAATTTCATTCCGGATGTGGCTGGCCATCTTTCTATGCCCCCACCGCCGACGATGCTGTAAAACTGATTGAAGATCGCTCCCTGGCGCCCCGAATCCGCACCGAGGTGCGCTGCTCCAACTGCGATTCGCACCTGGGCCACGTATTTTCAGGAGAAGGCTACGACGTCCCCACAGATGAGCGCTGGTGTATCAATTCTGTGGCCCTCTACCTCGAAGAAAGCCATAAATAACGCTCAGTTCGCGCTCAATCTTTACCAATTCGTTACCCAAACATCGTAGGTAGACCGGCTCCCTCACCCCTAGATTGAGCCCGTCGAAGATTCACGCACCCTCATGAATCGAGGCTCGTTGAAATTTCAACCTTAGAGAAAAGGACGAAAATGTCAGAAGAGAAGAATGTAGTTTCTCGTCGTACCGTACTTAAAGGTGCAGCAATCGGTGGCGCAGGTCTTGCCGCTGGTGGCGTACTTTCAGCAGGTACAGCAAGTTCAGCTCGCGCAGCTGGTGCAGATATTCACTGGACAACACGTGGTGGCGGAGCTTCAGGCGATGCAATTGCTAAGTCAGTAAATGATGCATTTACAGCAAAGACCGGTACAAAAGTTATTGCTCAGCAAGTTAACTCAGATGACTTCCAGAACAACTTCGTACAGATCATGCAGGGTTCACCTGATGATGCTTTCGGTTGGATGGCTGGATGGCGTACAAACGCTCGTGCAGATGCAGGTCTTCTTGCAGATGTATCAGCGCAGATTAAGGCGCTTGGATCTTCACTTCCAGCATCTGCTGTACAAGCTGCAACAAACCCTAAGGATAAGAAGCAGTACATCATCCCAACTACTTACTACCCATGGGGCTTGCACTACCGCAAGTCAATGGTAAAGAAGATTGGTATGAACCCAGAAAAGATTCAGCACTGGGATGACCTCATCAAGATGATGACTCTTACCAAGAAGAACGGTCTCGTTGCATATGCAATGGGTGACAAGCAGGGTTGGGAAGCGATGGGAACATTCGACATCCTTAACGCTCGCGTCAACGGCTACCAGTACCACATCGACCTACTTAACGGTCGCGCAAAGTGGACTGATGCAAAGACCAAGGAAACATTTAAGTACTTCGCACAGCTCATTCCTTTCATGAATCCAAACTTCATGGATATCGACTGGGATGGCTGCCGCGACCTATTGCTCCAGAAGATGTGTGGAGCAATGATGATGGGCTCATGGTTTGCTAATGACTTTAAGGCTAAGTCACAGGCAGATTACAACGATCTATGGGTAGTTCCATTCCCAGAAATCAATAAGAAGTTCGGTATCGACACAATTGATGCACCACTTGATGGTGTTTCAGTTGCTAAGAACGGAAAGAACGTCGAAGGCGGAAAGGCCCTCGCACAGTTCTGGGGTTCTAAGGAAGGTATCAACGCTGCAATTGCTGGTGGAGATACAAGTATCTACGTATCAAAGGACTTTGATACTTCAGGATACGACGCATTTGGAAAGCAGAAGTTGGCAGTTCTCGGATCAGCAAAGAACATCATGTTCTTCGCGGACCGCGATAGCCGTGGAGACTTTGCTGGACCAATCCTTGGACCAGCTCTTCAGAACTTCATGAAGAATCCAAAGAACGTCAACAAGATCCTCGAAAATACACAAGCACAATGGGATGCACTTCCTAAGCAATAAAATTAGCAATGTGAGTTGTTAATTGAATATATAGATAGTAAGTTAAAGGTATGAAGACGGCGGTTACGGTTCCTAAGAATCGTAACCGCCGTTCTCTTTCCAAAACAGATCGATTTACACTCTCTGCCTTTGTTGGAATCCCATCTCTGCTGCAGATAATTCTTCTCTGGGTTCCTGCCGTTGTTACAGTGATTCTTTCGTTTACATACTGGAACGGCATCAACATCAAGGATATTCATTGGGCCGGTATTCAGAATTACAAGAACATCTTCTTCAACAATCCAATCTTTTATCAAGCTCTTAAGAACAACGGAATTTGGCTCGCTTTCTTCTTATTCATCGCAACGCCGCTCGGTGTATTGCTTGCCTACCAAATTGACCGCGGAATTAAAGGCCACGCCTTCTACGAATCTATCTACTACCTGCCTGTGGTTCTCTCACTTGCGGTTATCGGCATTATTTGGAACTTCATGTTCCAACCAGGTGGATTTGTGCAAGGAATCATGGGGCGCGATCTCGCGCACGCACTCTCAATTTGGGGTAACCCGAGTATCAATACCTGGGTCATTCTCGGCGTCGCATCGTGGCGCCATATCGGTTACATCATGCTGCTCTACTTATCTGGCCTGAAATCTGTAGACCCTGCCTTGAAAGAGGCGGCAGCTATTGACGGTGCAACTGAATGGCAGATTTTCCGCAAGATTATTCTGCCAACTATGCAGCCAGTAAATATCATCATTCTTGTTATTACTTTGATCGAATCTCTTCGCGCATTCGACCTGGTTTACATCATCTACGGAAGCCCAACAGTCTTCCCGTTGCTCAACCTTCTGGTCTTCCAGAACTTTGCTGGACAAGGAATCTCAATGAAGGGCGCCGCCTATGCGGTGATCCTGCTCTTGCTCTGCATCATCCCAATCATCACGTATCTACGTGTTGTCTTTAAAGAGGATCTCAAATGAGCACCGGTGTAGTTCAGAGCGAGGAATATCGCAATAACCAGAAGCGTAAAGATGGCTTCATCTCACTCTTTATTGGAATCTTTGCCTTTGTCTGGATCTTCCCGATCCTCTGGACCGTATTTACATCGCTTCGCCCTTACAACGATGTGATCTCTTACGGAATCTTCTCTTGGCCACGACATATCAATTTCAATAACTACGTCAACGCGGTCAAAGAGATGCATATCGGCATCTATCTCACCAACTCCTTAATTGTCACGATTCCATCAGTTGTTCTGACACTCTTCTTCGGTTCATTGATTGCCTTCGTTGTGACTCGCTACCAATTCAAATTTAACCTATGGCTACTCCTACTCTTCACTGCAGGAAATATGTTGCCAATCGTTCTTACCTACATTCCGGTCTTCTGGATGTTCCTCTGGGTGGGCGACCTACTCGGTAATCGCAACTTGTTGTACAACAACTACGCAGGATTGATTCTGGTGCACGTTGGTTTCCAAGTTGGGTTTGCTACCTTCGTACTCTCTTCTTATATGAAGACAATTCCAAAGGAGATCTCCGAATCAGCGAAGATCGATGGCGCAAATGTTTTCCGCCATTACTGGAATGTCATTCTTCCGCTACTTCGTCCAGCGCTAGCTGCACTTAGCGTGCTCATGAGTACCTGGATCTATAACGAGTTCTTCTGGGCACTCGTCTTGATGTCAGATGACTCAAAGCGTCCGATTACATCTGCACTCCGCCGCTTGCAGGGCCAGTACGTCACCGACTTTAATCTCTTGGCAGCAGGTGCCATTATCGCGGCATCTCCAACAGTGATCTTGTTCTTTGTGCTCCGCAAGCAATTTATCGCCGGCCTTACACTCGGTTCTACTAAGGGTTAATCAAAAAGAAGCTAGCTTTAATTACAGCGCTGCATAATCGATTTTGATGCAGCGATCCATCACTACCTTCAAACCTGCTTCATCCCCTCGCACCGCTACGTCGCCACTTGATATTCCAAGTTGCAACCAGATAGCGCTGGCTCCGACCTCGATGCTCTCCTCAAGAACTGCCAGGCAATCAGCTGGCTTACGAAAGACATCGACGATATCGATATGAGCCGGAATATCTTTTAAAGATTTGTAAACCTTCTGCCCCAAGACTTCTTCAATCATGGGATTGACGAAGAATAATTGGAAGTGCGAATTCTCGAGGAGATATTGCGATACGCCATAGCTTGCGCGATCAGGCTTATCTGAAATCCCAACAACGGCAACAGTTTTAGCTGCTTTAAGTAATTCTGGAATTTCTGCTGGCGACACGGTCATAAGACCATCCTAGTCAGGCGTAAACTCGCTCTCAATGTTAAAACGTTTTGTTAGGTTATTTACCGATCGCAAGATCTGGGTACGGCAGATTGTCGTCGCCGGAATCTCTGGATCTGTGGCCTGGATAGTTGGCGATAATTTAGTTCCCCACGGGGGAGTAGTCGCAGCGATCGTCTCAACCTTGAGTATTCGCATTTCACTCCATAAATCCTTACGCGAAGGTTTTGGCCAGATTGTCGGAACTGCAATTGGCGCAGGAGTTGCCCTCTTAACTGTCAGCCTCTTTAACTTTGGCTTTATCGCTGTTGGAACAACGATTGTTCTCTGCGCAGTTGTTGCGCGGGCGCTACACCTTGGTGAAGTCGCTTCCGTAAACGTACCGGTTACCGCCTTAATTGTTATTGGTCCGGGAATTTCCGGATCGACAGCGATCCATAGATTGACTTCCACCTTGATCGGTGCAGGAGTTGCCATCGTCTTCTCTTACTTCTCGCACCCCAATACCCCGATCGATCGAGCACGAGTGCAGATTAAAGATGTGAGCGAAAAAGCAGCTGCGCTACTCGCAGAGATGTCGGAAGGTGTCGCTGCCGGATATACGCAGAAAGATGCTGGCAAGTGGTTGGCTAAAGCACGATTGTTGGTCGAAGAAGTTCCGGCGATCCGCGCGCAATCAGTTGAAGCTCGAAGTCATGCTCGTTGGTTTCCTACCGCCGAGAAAGATATTGCGGAGGAGATGTATATAGAAGGTATTGCAACCGAACATACCTTGGTCCAAGTTCGTAGTATCGCCCGAACTCTCTTTGACTCTGCTGTCGAAGGTGGAATTGCTGATTCCACAAAGAAGCAGATTGCCGTTGCCTTATCTGCAGCAAGTTATGCGATTTCAGCCCACGTTGATCTACCTGATGACATCAATGATTTTGATGCTTCACCTACCGATGATGTGCGTGAAGCAGGGTCTGCGCTTGCCGAAACCCTCATCGAAGATGGTGTTGATGTTGATCAGGAACAAATTGTGCGTGGTCTGTCGATTGTCGGAAATATTGGCGTGATTGCAGATTCTCTCGACCAGAACTCGCCAGCGTTAAAGGATGTGATTACACCTGATGAACCTGCCAAAGCTCGCGTTTTGGAAGTTTCTCCTCTCGAGCAATCCCTGACACTTTGGAATAGAATCAGTAAATCAATCCGTAAGTACTTCTAAGGAGCAACACATGTGCAGCAAAGTTCAGTGCAAGCAGTGCGGTAAGCCAACTTGGCAAGGCTGCGGAGAACATATTGAAGAAGCGTTGCAGGGTGTTGCTCTCGAAGATCGTTGCACCTGCAAATGAAGGCTATCCAGATAACAGCTTTTGGCGGACCAGATGTCATGAATTACGTGGATCTTCCCGATCCCGTAGCTGGCACTGATGAAGTAGTTCTTAACGTTACGGCGGTTGGTATTAACTACGCCGATACTCACCAAACCGAGAATAGTTATTTATCCCCACAAACTCTGCCGATGATTCCAGGTATTGAGGTTGTCGGAACTCATGATGGTAAACGTTATTTAGCAAGCGTCTCATCTGGTGGTTATGCCCAGAAAGCAATTGCCCATAAATCTGTTCTCTTCCCAATTCCCGACGCAGTCACAGATGCACAAGCGCTCTGTATGTTGGTGCAAGGTGTAACTGCCTGGCATTTACTGAAGACAATGGGAAATCTGCAGAAAGGTCAATCTGTTGTTGTGCATGCGGCTGCAGGTGGAGTTGGCACGGTTGCAATTCAATTGGCAAAGATGTGGGGCGGAAAAGTAATCGCTGTTACTTCATCAGATGCCAAGTCTGCCTTAGCTACTTCACTCGGCGCAGATGTTGTTGTCGATGCAAAGTTGCCAGATCTCACTGAAGCGCTCCGTGCAGCCAACGGTGGTCACGGCGTTGATTTAGTTCTCGAAATGGTTGGAGGTACAACATTTGACCATAGCCTCGCAGCACTTGGCAATTTTGGAAAGATAATCTCTTTTGGAATGGCATCACGTACTGCGCCAACTCCGATCCATCCAGGTTCTTTGATGCACGGATCAAAGACCGTTGCTGGATTCTGGCTGGCAAATTGCTTCGGTAATAAAGAGATGCTCAATGATGTTGTGGCGGAACTCTTCCAACTAGTTGCCGATGGAAAACTCAAGCCAGTAATCGGTGCGACATATCCATTGAGCCAAGCAGCCGATGCGCATCGTTCAATGCTCGCCCGTGAATCCACTGGCAAAATTGCCTTAGATCCTGCGCGCTAATCTCCTCGATTTTTTACTTTAGGGCTAAACCCTTAGACTCAACCCTCTACCACTGCCCCCCTAGCTCAGTCGGTAGAGCGTTTCCATGGTAAGGAAAAGGTCACCGGTTCGATTCCGGTGGGGGGCTCGCAGTAAAAAATTTAATACTGAACCAATTGGTTTTGGTTCGAGGCGGGGTAGCTCAGCTTGGTAGAGCAAGCGGCTCATAATCGCTGTGTCGTGGGTTCAAATCCCGCCTCCGCTACTAGTAAGACCGTGCAGATTACGCACGGATTTCACCAATCAAAGGTGCTCAGGTAATCTAAAGCGCCTGTTAGTTAGTCATCTACGAAGGAGTCACAACCATGGCAAGTAAGAGCGCGGACGTTCGTCCAAAGATCACCATGGCATGCGTGGATTGCAAAGAGCGTAACTACATCACTAAGAAGAACCGCCGCAACGATCCAGACCGTATGGAACTCAAGAAGTTCTGTCCACGTTGCAAGTCTTCAACTCTTCACCGCGAAACCCGCTAATGCTCAACCCCGATTCGGTCGGGAGTACCTTCGCGGGTACAGAATTAATCACTGTTTCTCAATCTGAAATCGATGCCTTCTGCGCGGTTGTTGGAGAAACCGATACAACGATTGCGCCACCAACATTCACGATTCGCATCACGCTTACTCAATTTGAAGAGATTCTCACTCGCCCCGAAATCGGTCTTGATTGGTCTCGTTTAGTACATGGCGATCAGAAATTTGAAATCTTCACCCCCGTAAAGGCAGGCGACCAACTGACATGTTCGGCCACAATTGAGAGCTATCGAGTAGCTGCGGGAAATGAAATAGTTTCAGTGCGCTCCGATCTGCGCAAAGGTGCCGAGCTTGCAGTAGCTGCCTGGTCCACATTGGTGGTGCGCGCATGATGGAAGTCGGAGCTGTATTAGATGAGAAAGTCTTCTATCTCGATCGCGCGCTTTTGAAGCAATATGCCGATGCATCCGGAGATCAGAACCCAATTCATCAAAATGAAGAGTTTGCAGTATCGGTAGGTCTACCTAACGTGATTGCCCACGGGATGCTCACTATGGCTTTGGTTGGCAAATATGTCTCTGACTTCGCCGGTGGAGCTGCCAATGTTCTTGAATACAGTGCACGTTTTATCAAACCAGTGATTGTGCCCGCGGGTGAAAAAGTAGATCTCACGGTAACTGCAACAGTCTCCGAAGTTTCCGATGACACAGTTGCGCTTTCATTGACTGCAACATCTGCCGGAGTAAAGGTCTTAGGGATGGCGAAGGCAGTGGTGCGAAAGTGAGTGCACCAGATTCAGTTCATGAATTAGCAAAGGCACGTTTGGCCGCCCGCGCCGAGAAAAACTTTGCACTCTCAGATCAATTACGCGATGAGATTGCTGCCCAGGGCTTTGAAGTTGTCGATGTTGCTGGAGGTTACGAACTCCGCCCTAAGAAGCGCTTTCCCACGTATGAATCAACGCGCGATATCCGCCCCATAAATTCCGGTAAATTCGAAATCACAGTTGCCATGATTATCAGCGGCTTTCATGAAGATGCTATTGTCACAATCAAGACAATTAAAGAATTTAGCCAATGCGCGATCGCAATTTTGGTAGTTGGAGACCCGGGCAGCTTGGTCAACGAACTTGATTCACGAACTTCATTGGTTCAGCTCACGGAAGATTTTGGTTGGGGCGAAAGCGCCAATGCACTGTTGCGGAATGTGACTAGCGAATTTATCGTCATTATGGATCCATCTACGCGTTTTACCGGCGATGCGATTACTCCAGTACTTGCAGAGTTAAAGAAGCGCGACTTTGTAGCAGTGGGTTGGCGCGGGGGATTAATCAATCTTGCGGATGACTGGCGTAGCGTCGACGATAAAGGTGCCGGCGAAGTTGATGTTCTCTTTAGTTATTTCATAGCTATGCACAGAGAAGATGCCCTCACTGCTCGCGGATTTAGTAATCGCGCTCTGTACTACCGAAATGCAGATATTGAATTTTCGCTCAACCTGCGTCACTCCAATGGCCGCTTACTGCAGATGGATCTTCCGCTCGAACAAGATCGTCATCACGGTTATTACGACACCGACCCCGAATATCGCGACGCCCAGTCAAAGAAGAATTACGACCGTATCCTCGAACGTTTTAGAGGCAAGACTGCAATATTGAGTCCACGCAGGTAGCCTTAGAACATGGCTGACTTACGCGATTACACATCATTGCGCGTTGGTGGCCCTGCCAAGAAGTTTGTCGAAGTCGGCACCGAGGCAGAGATCATTGCGGCGATTGAAGCGGCCGGAGATTCACAGATACTCATTATTGGTGGCGGTACAAATATTCTCGTCGCCGACAGTGGCTTTGCAGGTACGGTAATTCGTATTACTAGTCATTCCATGCAATCAGAGATTGATGCCTGTAGCGGTGCAACCCTCACCATTGGGGCCGGCGAAAATTGGGATGAATTTGTTGCAACTTCAATCAACCGCGGCTTTGCCGGGCTAGAAACTCTCAGTGGAATTCCAGGAAGTGTGGGAGCTGCACCTATTCAAAATATCGGTGCCTATGGCCATGAAGTCTCAGAATTCATTACTCGAGTACGCACATATGATCGCCAAACAAAAGCGTTGAAAACTTTTACCAACTCTGAATGTGAATTTTCATATCGTAATTCGCACTTTAAGTCACATCCGGGTCGCTACGTCATTCTCGATGTGCAATTTAATTTACGGATTGGCGAAGTATCAACAGCTATTACTTATGCAGAGTTAGCCAAGAAACTCGAGATCGAAGTTGGAGGCAAAGCTCCTGTGACCGCGACTCGCAAAGCAGTTCTCGAACTTCGCGCTGCAAAGGGAATGTTGCTCAACCCAAGTGATCGCGATTCTTGGTCTGCAGGTTCCTTCTTTACCAACCCGATTGTTACCAAAGAGATTGCCGCGCAACTTCCAGAAGGTGCACCACGATGGCCAACTGCCGATGGCATGGTCAAGACAAGTGCAGCCTGGTTGATTGAGCATTCGGGTGTCCATAAAGGTGATAGCCACGGTGGCGCTCGAGTATCTACAAAGCATGTACTTGCACTGACAAATGCAGGTAACGCAACTGCAACAGATATTGCAGAGTTAGCAAAGAGCGCTCAGAAGAGCGTCTTTGAAAAGTTCGGAATTACTCTCGAAGCTGAAGTAAACCTAGTTGGAATTACTCTGTAAGTAACTTTTTAATACGTCCGATACCTTCAACGATATCTTCATCGCTAGTGGCGTATGAGAATCGTAGGTAGCCAGAAGGTCCAAAAGCTTCGCCAGGAACAGCAGCTACCTCAACCTCATCCAAGATGATGGTTGCAAGCTCTGCAGAAGTATGTGCGACCTTGCCGCGAATTGTCTTGCCGAGTGCACCTTTCACAGATGGATAGACGTAGAAAGCGCCTTGTGGTGTTGGACATTCAAAGCCCGGAATCTCATTGAGCAATCCCACGATGAGTTTGCGACGACGATCAAAGGCAACGCCCATCGCATGCACCGCATCGAGGTTGCCGGTAAGAGCTGCGATTGCAGCGCGCTGTGAAACGTTGGCAACGTTAGATGTCAGGTGTGATTGCAAGTTTGTCGCAGCTTTGATGACATCCTTTGGACCGATCATCCAACCTACGCGCCATCCAGTCATGGCATAAGTCTTAGCTACACCGTTGACGATAATGCAGGTATCAGCAAGACCCGGAACCAATACTGGAAGTGATGGTGCTGTTGCACCGTCGTAGAGCAAGTGCTCATAAATCTCATCAGAGATAACCCAGACGTTATTCCTCAACGCCCACTCACCGATTGCCTTTGCTTGTTCAGGTGAATAGACAGAACCAGTTGGGTTTGATGGCGAACAGAAGAGCAACGCCTTTGTCTTGGGTGTACGCGCTGCCTCTAGTTGTTCGACTGTTACAAGATAGTTCTGTGATTCATCGGCAAAGACCTCAACGCTCTTTCCGCCAGCAAGTTTGATTGCTTCAGGATAAGTAGTCCAGAAAGGTGATGGAAGAATTACCTCATCACCTGGATCGATAATGGATGCAAATGCTTGATAGACAGATTGTTTTCCGCCATTTGTGACAAGTACTTGATCAACAGTGATTTCATAATTCGAATCACGCTTTGTCTTAGCAACGATTGCTTCGCGTAGATCTGGCAGACCTGGAGTTGGTGTGTAGCGATGATTTGCAACAACTTTTGTCGCAGCAGCAGCTGCTTCAACGATGTAATCAGGCGTTGGAAAATCTGGTTCGCCAGCGCCGAAGCCAATAACTGGTCGACCAGCTGCTTTCAGCGCCTTTGCCTTTCCATCTACAGCCAAAGTGGCTGATTCTGCGATAGCTGCAATTCGTGCGGAGATTCTGCTCATGGGGGAAGTCTGCACTATTGCAGGCTGGCCTTGCGCGCTCAGAATGAGTGGTCCGGAGCACCCAGTTTTACTCAACGCGCCCCCTGCCCTTACACTTCGACGCTCACGATGAATTTCTTCCTCGCCTTGGCGCGCCTGAAAATCGTCGCGAAGGGCAATAGCTCAATTGGCTAGAGTTGCCGTCTCCAAAGCGGCCGGTTGGGGGTTCGAGTC
>JBAXLF010000035.1:0-10427 GCA_037134955.1 Actinomycetota bacterium
CCAACGAGAGCGGTGACCTGTCCTGGGTAGATATCGAAGTTAACATCTTTCAATACATGGACTGGGCCAAAGGATTTATTTATTCCTTTGAGCGAAAGCAACGGTGTGCTCATGAGCGCCTCTCGATAAACGGGTTATTTATATTTTCTTATCCTACTAACAAGAATCCGGTCCGAGGTAACCCCCGGACCGGATTCTTAAGCGTTAGCTATTGAAAGCTATGTAGAGCTTATGGAATCTAATGAATTAGATACCGTTTGCCTTACAAACAGCTTCTGTTGCAATCTTACAAACAGCTGCACGTGTCTGGAAGCCATCAGCGATGACAACCTTGACGTTAGCCTTTGTGATTCCAACTGGTACAAGAAGAACTGATGGAACATCGCGCTTTCCATCGTTTGTCTTTCCTGTTGCATTAGCAACCTTTGTGCCCTTGATCAATGCAATTGCAAGATCAGCAGCTCCGTTAGCTTCCTGCTTTACAGCCTTGTAAACAGTGTTTGAAAGGTCACCAGTAAGGATCGCTGCAAGTCCGTCTGCTGTTGCATCCTGACCTGATACGCATACCTTGCCGTTGAGCTTGTTCTTCTTAAGAACTGCAACTGCTGCAAGTCCAAGACCTTCGTTAGCTGATACAACTGCATCAAGCTTTCCGCCTGCCTTTGTGAGCTGCTGTTCGAAGATAACTCCACCCTTAGCGTTGTCCCAATCTGGAACTGACTGATCGTCAACGAGCTTGTAAGCACCTGACTTGATTGATGGACGTAGAACAGAGTCGTAACCCTGCTTGAAGAGTGTTGCGTTGTTATCTGTTGGTGAGCCGTTCAAGTAAACGATTGAAGCTGTCTTCTTGCCAGCCTTATCGAGGCAATTCTTGATGCCTTGTCCCTGAAGCTTGCCAACTGCAACGTTATCGAATGAAACGTAGTATGAAGCTGATCCTGCAAGTGTTAGACGATCGTAATCGATTGTCTTAACGCCAGCCTTTGCAGCCTTTGCCTGGATAGCAGCTGTTGATGGTGAATCAAGTCCAGCCATGATCAAGACCTTTACACCCTTAGCGAGCATCTGATCTGCGATTGTTGCGAACTTAGCCTTATCGCCATTTGCATTCTGGATATCAGCTGTTACTCCAGCTGCCTTAAATGCTGCTGTAAGGAATGGACGGTCTGCTGTTTCCCAGCGAGCTGATGAAGCAGCATCAGGAAGGATTACGCCAACCTGTGTGCCTGCAGCTGAAGCTGAAGGAGCAGCAACGAAGCCTGTGAGTGCAAGAGCAGCTGTTGCAAGAACTGCTGCTACTGCGTTACGACGCTTTGTCATATGTGTTGTGACCTTTCGAAAAGTCGTGGACCCAGAAAGAAGATTTTTCATTCCTGTTTGTGGTCCCGACGGGTGAGGCAACGGTAATCGCCCCATGCTAAAAATGGCTAATTTGCAGGTTAACGATTTGGTAACGGTTGGCTGATATTTGGGCGACCGTACGCATGCGTGAGCGGGTAACCTTGCTCCATGTCTAGCCTCGCCGATCAGCTCGCAACCGATATCCAGGTTGCCGTTGCGGCGGCTTATTCGAGGGGGGATCTGGTCGGCCAACCGCCGGCGAGCATCGCGCTCGAGCGCCCCAAGAATCGCGACCATGGCGATTACGCCACCTCTGTCGCCCTGCAATTGGCAAAGGCAGCGGGAAAGAATCCGCGTGAGATTGCAACGATTCTGCAACAAGCCATTGCTGCTATCGCTGGAGTGAGCAAGGTTGATATCGCCGGACCTGGTTTCATTAACATCACTCTCGACCGAGCAAATCAAGCTGAACTCGTTCGCACCATACTTACTAATAGATATGAATACGGTCGAGGCGCTGCGCTCGCTGGCGTGAAGATCAACCTCGAATTTATTAGCGCCAACCCAACAGGGCCATTGCATCTTGGACATACGCGCTGGGCGGCAGTGGGTGATTCACTCGGTCGAGTTCTCAGCGCAGCAGGTGCCCAAGTCACTCGCGAGTTCTACATCAACGATCGCGGTCGCCAGATGGATCTCTTCGGCCAATCAGTGCAAGCGGCAGCGCAAGGTAAACCAATTCCCGAAGATGGTTACCAAGGAAATTACATTGCAGATCTTGCAAAGGAAGTCCTTGCTGCCAATCCAACAATCTCAACGAGCGAAGAGTTCCGTGAAGCTGCCTACAAAGTTCAATTAGCGCAGCAGCAGAAAGTTCTGGAGACTTTCCATACTCACTTCGACGTCTGGTTCTCAGAGCGCTCGCTTCATGATTCCGGCGCAGTCGAACATGCACTTGAAAAATTGCGCACCCAAGGCCATGTCTTTGAAGAGGCAGGTGCAGTCTGGCTGCGCACAACAGATTTTGGCGATGATAAGGATCGCGTCATTCTGAAAGAAGATGGCGATCTCACATACTTCGCATCAGATACTGCTTATTACATCAATAAACGTGAACGTGGCTTTGATATCTGTATCTATATGTTGGGTGCGGATCACCATGGCTATATCCATCGCCTCAAAGCCACTGCTGCATGCGCTGGAGATGATGCCAATTACAACGTGGAAATCATGATTGGCCAACTTGTAAAGATTATGGAAGGCGGCGAGGAACTCAAACTTTCCAAGCGTGCCGGAACCATCATTACTCTCGAAGAGTTAGTGGAAAAAGTTGGCGTCGATGCTGCGCGGTACACACTCATTCGCTATCCAGTTGATACTCCGATGGTGATGGATATCGATGTATTGCGCCGTAATACCAATGAGAACCCGGTCTACTACGTGCAATATGCACACGCTCGTATCGCTGGTGTGCTTCGTAACTCGCAAGAACTTGGTATCTCAGCCGATTTATCTGCCTTCGATCCATCGCAATTGAGCCATGACCGCGAAAATGAGCTTCTCGGTTCGCTCGCCGAATATCCACGCGTCGTTGCAAGCGCAGCACAATTCCGCGAACCACACCGAGTTGCTCGTTATCTCGAAGAGTTAGCGGGCGTTTATCACGGCTTCTATGCAGACTGCCGCGTTATCCCATTGGGTGACGAACCAATTGGACCAATTCATTCAGCACGTGCTGCGCTCTGCGCCGCAACCATGCAGGTTCTTGCAAATGGCCTAGATCTTCTAGGTGTATCCGCTCCGGATCGGATGTAGTGATGACAGAGAATATTTCTATGCAGATGTGGTCACAGAACTCTTCGCTTACAGGCGGAACTCTGAATCTTTCCGGAATTCCTGCAGCGCAGTTAGCGAAAGAATTTGGAACTCCAACATTCTTCCTCGATGAAGATGCCTATCGCTCTCGCGCAATCGCTTGGCGTGATGGTTTGAATTCTCAATTTGGCACACACGCAGGCACCGTTTATTACGCGGCAAAGTCATTTATCTGCACTGCGGTTGCGCAATGGATAGCTGATATCGGAATTGGAATTGATGTGTGCACTGGGGGAGAACTCGCCGTAGCACTGGCCGGCGGAATTAACCCAGCCAAGATTGAAGTGCACGGAAATAATAAATCTCTTGCAGAAATTGATCGCGCAGTATCGGTCGGCGTTAAGACCATCGTGATGGATTCACTGTATGAAATTGAGCGAGTTGCCGCTGCGGCCTCCAAGCATGGTGTTCGCCAGGGCGTGATGTTGCGATTGACCCCCGGCATTGAAGCTCATACCCACGAAAAGATTTCTACTGCACACGAAGATGTGAAATTTGGTTTCTCCATTGCATCCGGTGCTGCATGGGCTGCAGTAGAAGCAGTGAGAGAACACCCACAACTAGAACTCCTTGGCGTTCATTGCCACATCGGTTCGCAGATATTTGGTGCAGAGGCACATGAGATTGCAACTGATCGACTCATCGGTTTTATGGCGAAATATCGCGATGCCTTTAAAACGCAACTTCCGGAACTCGATCTCGGTGGTGGCTTTGGAATTGCCTACATTGCAGGTGATGTCACAGTCGAACCAGGCGATGTACTACCGGCTATTCATGCAGCGGTTACCAAGGCATGTGCGCAACACAATTTAGACATTCCATTGGTCTCGCTCGAACCAGGGCGCAACATCGTTGGACCAACCATGTTTACCTTGTATGAAGTAGGAACTGTTAAAGATGTTGTCATCGATGGCGGCACAATCCGAAAATATGTCTCAGTCGATGGCGGCATGAGCGATAACGCGCGTACTGCTTTATATGATGCTGAATACACAGCTGTGATCGCCCAACGTGCTTCATCTGCGCCACTCGCACTTACCCGCGTTGTTGGAAAACATTGCGAAACGGGCGATATCGTGATTAATGAAATTCAACTTCCAGCAGATATCGTCCCTGGCGATCTGCTTGCAACACCGGCCACAGGTGCATATGGACGAAGCATGGCGAGTAATTACAACCACGTCCCAAGACCACCTGTTGTTGCAGTAAAAGATGGAAAAGCCCGCGTAATTGTCCGTCGTGAAAATGAGGCAGACCTGCTCTCACTTGATGTGAAAGAATAGGTATATGAGCCCCGCAGATAAACCAGTTCGCGTTGGCATGCTCGGCTGCGGCGTTGTCGGAAGTCAGGTTGCCCGCTTACTCCTCGAAGATACTGCTGAGCTCTCTACTCGCGCCGGCGTGAAGATCGAACTTACGCGTATCGCAGTTCGTACCATCAAGGATTACCCCGGACTCAACCCTGCGCTCTTTACAACTGATCCATTTTCAATTGTGAATGATCCAGAAATTGATTTGATTGTCGAAGTTATGGGCGGAATTGAACCTGCCCGCGAACTCGCCATGACTGCGATCAATAATCGTAAATCGATTGTGACCGCCAACAAAGCGCTACTTGCTAGCCACGGTGCGGATTTATTTACAGCAGCTTATGCAAAAGGTGAAGATATTTACTACGAGGCTTCGGTCGCGGGTGCGATTCCAATTATTCGCCCACTTCGCGACTCACTCGCTGGCGACTTCGTTACTCGTTTAATGGGTATCGTCAACGGAACAACAAATTACATTCTTACCAAGATGCATGAGGACAACCGTGAATTTGCCGATGTATTGAAGGAAGCGCAGGCCCTTGGCTATGCAGAAGCAGACCCCACTGCAGATATTGAGGGCTTCGATGCGGCGGCAAAGGCAGCAATTCTCTCTGGCCTAGCTTTCCATACACGAGTAACTGTAGACGATGTCTATCGTGAAGGAATTTCAAAGATCACGCTCGAAGATGTATCTATTGCTAAGTCGATGGATCACGTCATCAAGTTGCTGGCAATCGCAGAGTTGACACCAGCAGATGAAATTTCAGTTCGTGTGCATCCAGTGATGATTGATAAGAGCCACCCACTTGCTTCAGTGCGCGATGCATTTAATGCAGTCTTTATCGAAGCTGAATCTGCAGGTCCGCTGATGTTCTATGGTCGCGGTGCGGGCGGACAGCCAACTGCATCTGCAATCCTCGGGGACGTAGTTGCGGTCTCACGCCATATTGCACTCAACTCCATCGGTCAGCGCGAAACAGATTATGCCGATCGCGATATTGCACCGATTGAAACAACCAAGACCAAGTTCCTAATTCGCCTTGAAGTAGAAGATAAATCAGGTGTTCTCGCTGCAATTGCGAAGGTATTTGCTGATCAAGGCGTATCGATTCAGACTGTCGATCAAAATGGCCGCCACGAAGATGCTGAACTCATCATCGTCACCCACCGCGCAACTGAAGGTGAACTAAAAGCAACTGTTGAAGCGCTCAAGCAGATGCCAATGGTCACAAAGATTTCGAGCGTCATCCGCGTCGAAGGAGCGATTTCGTAATGGGCATCTTCTCTAAAAAGACTGGTGCACATCAGTGGCGTGGAGTCATCGAGGAGTATCGCGATCGCTTACCGGTAACTGCAAAGACACCTGTTGTCACTCTGCGCGAAGGTGGCACACCACTTATCTACGCCTGCGTTCTCTCTGAAATGCTGGGCAACAATGTCTGGGTCAAATTTGAAGGAATAAATCCAACCGGTTCATTTAAAGATCGCGGTATGACTATGGCGATCTCTAAAGCTGCCGAAGATGGTGCCAAAGCTGTTATCTGTGCTTCAACAGGAAATACCTCTGCAGCAGCTGCTGCGTATGCAGTGAAAGCCGGAATGGTTCCAGCAGTTCTCATCCCTGAAGGAAAGATTGCCATGGGCAAATTGGCGCAAGCTGTTGTGCATGGTGCGAAGTTGTTGCAGGTCGATGGAAACTTTGATGATTGCTTAGTACTTGCCCGCGATTTATCTGAGCACTATCCAGTTTCTCTCGTTAACTCAATTAACCCATATCGCATCGAAGGTCAAAAGACTGCAGCCTTTGAAGTTGTCGATATGTTGGGCGATGCACCTGATATTCACACAATGCCGGTTGGCAATGCTGGAAATATCACTGCATATTGGAAGGGCTATAACGAATATCGCAAAGATAAAATTTCTAAGAAATTACCTCAGATGTGGGGATTCCAAGCAGCAGGTTCTGCGCCCCTTGTGACAGGTAAGCCAGTAGCAAAACCGGAGACAATCGCAACTGCAATTCGTATTGGAAATCCAGCATCATGGGATCAAGCAATCGAGGCGCGTGATCAATCTGGCGGCCTCATCGATTCAGTAACCGATGAAGAGATTCTTGCTGCCTACCATTTACTTGCATCTCGTGAAGGAATCTTCTGCGAACCATCTTCAGCTGCAGGCCTTGCTGGGCTTATCAAATATAAGAACGCGGGCAAGCTTCCGAAAGATAAGACCATCGTTATTACCTGTACTGGCAACGGCTTGAAAGATATTCCGTGGGCGCTCGAAGGTGCAGCAGATCCGGTCGTCGTTCCCGTCAACGCTGATGCTGCCGCCAAAGCTCTTGGTTTAGTGAAGAACTAACGAAACAATTGCGCCATGGCCAAGCCTACTTTTAAAGCAAATCCGATTCAGGTACAGGTTCCTGCTACTTCGGCAAACCTTGGACCAGGTTTCGATTCATTCGGCTTAGCTTTCGGAATGTATGACCGTTATGTGGCTCAGATTCTTGATGAAGGCGGTCTCGATATCGATGTTACTGGTGAAGGTGCTGATGAAGTTCCGCGCACCGATAAGAATCTGTTAGTAAAGGCGATGTATAAAGGATTCGACTATCTTGGTGGACGGCCAAAGGGTTTAGCAGTTCGTGCACTCAATGTCATTCCGCACGGACGTGGTTTAGGTTCTTCAGCATCAGCGATTGTTGGTGGATTAGTACTGGCTCGTTCACTCGTGCTCACCGGCACTGACAAGATGAGCGATGAAACCCTTCTCAACTTAGCAAATGAGATGGAAGGCCATCCTGACAATGTCGCAGCAGCGCTCTTCGGGGGCGCAACTATTGCTTGGCAAGATGTAGAGAAAGGTAAAGCTATTGCTCATGCAATTCACTTACCTGTAGATCCGCGCATCAAAGTGATGGCATTTATTCCCTCAAGCCCGCTGGCAACCTCAAAGGCGCGAAAGATGTTGCCCGAATCAATTCCATTTGCAGATGCACAACGCAATACAACAAATGCAGCTTTGATGACACAGGCGATTACGATCCGCCCAGATTTACTCTTTGCCGCAACTGAAGATTTCTTGCACCAGTCATATCGCCAAGAAGCGATGCCAGCCTCCTTCGCTCTTATGACAAAGTTACGTGCGGCAGGGTTAGCTGCATTTGTTTCGGGCGCAGGGCCAACAGTTCTTGCGCTGCACACCGAAGGCGAGGATGAGACGTTGCAACTATCACGCGCTGGCGGAGCTAAATTTGAGGGTAAATCTCTCGAAATTGCGAGCCGTGGAGCCACCCTGCTATAGTTTTGGCATCAGTTCAGCCCCGTAAGTTAAGGGTCAACTCGTAAGAATTGATAAATCACAGTAGTAAAAATAAGCAACATACATAAACCCATGGGTTTCACTCCTTGAGTAAGCCCCAGACTGAAAAGAAATACATGACAACAACAGAACCAGTTCGCTCTAGTAGTCCTGAGCTTTCTAGCATGACCCTTCCTAAGTTAAAGGAAGTTGCGTCGCAGCTCGGTATCGATGGTGCAGCAAAGCTTAAGAAAGACGATCTCGTTACAGCGATTGCAGATTTACAGGCAGCAAACCGCGAAGCAGCAAAGGCTGAACGTGAAGCTCGTCGCGAAGCGCGCAACGCTAAGAAGAACAACCGCGATTCACAGAAGAATTCCGATAACGCCACAGATGATGGCGATGATGAAGATGATTCATCAGATAACGGCCCATCGAATGATCGCAACTCTCATGATCGCGATGATCGTGGTGGACGCAACCGCGGACGCGATCGCAACCGCGGACGCGATCGCAACCGCGATCGTGGAAACCGCGAAGAGCGCGAACCAGTAATTGGTGAAGATGATGTCTTGGTACCAGTGGGTGGCCTAGTCGACATCATGGATAACTATTCATTTATTCGCACCGGTGGCTACCTTCCAGGGCCTAACGATGTCTATGTTTCACAAGGACAGGTACGTAAGTACGGTCTTCGTAAAGGAGATGTTGTAACTGGTCAAGTTCGCCAAGCGCGCGAAGGCGAGACTCGTCAGAAGTACAACCCACTCATTACCCTTGAAACTATTAACGGGATGCCATTTGAAGAAGCACGTGGCCGCGTTGAATTTGGAAAGCTAGTTCCTCTCTATCCGCAAGAGCGTCTTCGCCTTGAGACAGAGCCAAATATTCTGACAACTCGCGTTATCGATTTGATTGCACCTATCGGTAAGGGCCAGCGCGGACTTATTGTTTCGCCACCTAAAGCTGGTAAGACGATGGTCTTGCAATCAATCGCCAATGCGATCACAACCAATAACCCGGAATGTCACTTGATGGTGGTTCTCGTTGATGAACGCCCTGAAGAAGTGACTGATATGCAGCGCAGCGTGAAGGGTGAAGTTATCGCTTCCACCTTCGATCGCCCTGCAGAAGATCACACAACAATTGCAGAGCTTGCTATCGAGCGCGCAAAGCGCCTGGTTGAAATGGGCCACGATGTTGTTGTTCTTCTCGATTCGATTACTCGTTTAGGTCGCGCATATAACATCGCAGCTCCAGCATCAGGTCGCATCCTTTCTGGTGGCGTTGATTCAGCAGCTCTCTATCCACCAAAGAAGTTCTTCGGTGCTGCTCGTAATATCGAAGATGGCGGATCGCTCACCATTCTCGCAACAGCGCTCGTTGATACTGGCTCTCGTATGGATGAAGTTATCTTCGAAGAGTTCAAGGGCACCGGAAATATGGAGCTCATCCTGGATCGCCGTATGGCTGATAAGCGCATCTTCCCTGCAGTCAACGTTGTTGCATCAGGTACACGTAAAGAAGAAATTCTTATGGGAACTGAAGAACTTAATATTGTCTGGAAGCTTCGTCGAGTACTACATGCCCTCGAACCACAAGCAGCTCTTGAACTGTTGCTAGAGAAGATGAAGGGCACTAAGTCCAACGTCGAATTCTTGATGCAGATCCAGAAGACAACCTCTGGTCCTGACGACAACAAGTAAGGCACAGACTCTTCACAAGAAGCCCCCTCAGAGATGAGGAGGGCTTCTTGCATTCCATGGGGCATCACTGCTGAATCACAGGAATTACACAAAGGCCATGCGCATACTTCAGGAGTAAGTAAGTTGAGAAATTAGGTAAGGGAGCAGAAAATGAATTTCATATCACCAAAGAACGTTGCACTATTGGTAGCAGCAGGTTTGCTAGCTAGCACAGGATCAGCGGTCGCTGCAGGTACTGCATCACCAGCACCATCTGCAACAACACAGGCTCACACACCGAACCCAGCAGTTGCTGCATACAAGGCTGCAATTACTACTTATCGCGCCGGACATAAAGCCGCGGATGATGCGCTACGAGCTGCCATGGCAACTGCCAAGACAACCCGCGATGCAGCAGTTACGGCTGCAACAACATCAGAGGGAAAGAAAGCTGCGCGCGATACATTTAAAGCTGCAGTGACAGCTGCAAAAGCAACTCACGATGCTGCAATTACAGCGCTAGGTGCAAAGCCAACTCCACCGGTCAAGGCAAGTAAGTAAATTTCGTAAGACGGGTAGGAGTAGACCGCAGAATCCCGCGTGGATTTTGCGGTTTTCTCCTTTTACGAGAGGATTAGCGCCTATTGCCACACCTTATGGCGATGACCTGGTTCACCAGCTGCGGCTGGACCCAGACTCAAGAGAAGGAAATGAAAATGAAGAAAGATATCCACCCAGAATATAAAGAGACCCAAGTAACTTGTGGTTGCGGTGAAAAGTTCGTTACCCGCTCAACAGTTGCCAGCGGTTCAATCTATGTTGAAGTGTGTTCAGTCTGCCACCCGTTCTACACAGGTAAGCAGCGCATCCTCGATACAGGTGGACGCGTCGCTAAGTTCGAAGAGCGCTTCGG
>JBAXLF010000036.1:0-10277 GCA_037134955.1 Actinomycetota bacterium
CCTTATTTTTAGCACGTGCAGCACGTGCAAAGAGCTCTAACAAATAGCGCCGACGTCTGACGCTCATTCTCATCAGTTCTTACTGGTGGCGGGTGAAGGATTTGAACCTTCGAAGGCAGAGCCGGGGGATTTACAGTCCCCTCCCATTGGCCGCTCGGGCAACCCGCCAAGGTTTTCTATGCGACCGGCAGAGGATACAGGAGGCATGTGCACCCGCGCCAATTGGCTGAAAGCCCTGTACCTACTCGATAATTGCCTTCATGCTTCCGCGCTTTGGTAGAAAAACTTTTATCGCTTCAATTTCTATCATCGTAATTATTGTGGGCAGCTTCATCGGAGTAGGTAGCTATCAATTTTTTCAAAACCATAAGACCTTGCCGCCCGTTAAATTACATGCCGATATTCCGATACGACCAATGCAGAGTTTCGAGCAATCGCTCAACACCTCAATTCCTGACGATTCTTCAAACTATCCCAACAGCAAGTGCACCGCTCTTTCTCCAAAGTGGGTAGAGCAGGAGAATGCACAAGCCGGCGTTGCCATGACAACCAACGATTGGAGATCAATCGATCTTGAGAGTGTGCGCGGCAGTGCGCTGTGGCTTAATAAAACTTCTGGCTCCTGTGGAGATTCCATCGATATCCATGCCTCTTTATATCGCTCACTTGACGGCACTTTCATAACTGGAGCTCGCTCCATTGAAGCGCTCCGTATTGGTTGGTATCAAGGTTCTGGTGCACGACAAATATGGAGTTCAGGTCCTATTAAGTTAAAAGAACAGAAGATCAACTATCCGCGAAGTGCGACGCGCATGATTGATACATCTTGGCCGACTACCGTAAAAGTACAGCTAGATTCAAAGTGGATTCCGGGTTTCTACATTTTTATCACTCGCTCCCCCGATGGAACGATCGAAAATGCCGCACCATTTGTTCTGCATAGCCCGCTCGGTAGTTCGCAATTAATGGTGATGCACTCATTCCTGACATGGAATATCTACAACACTTTCGGCGGACGATCCGGATACCTCGGTGCCGGTGCTACTAAACCTGAGATGCGGGCAGATCGCAGCCGCGTAGTTTCTTTCGATCGTCCAATCATGGGTAGTGGTGGCTTCAGTATTCACCGTGACGGAATTTCACTTGTTCAGTTCTTGGAAAAAGAGGGAATCAACTCCGATCAATACTCTGATGTAGATCTTGATTCGTGGCCATCAATCACAGAGCACTACAACGGCATTGTGCTTGGTGGACATCCTGAATATTTCACTAAACGTATCTTTGATACCTTACTTTCCGCGCGCAATTCAGGAACCAATATCGCAATCCTTGGTGGCAATACCGGTATCTGGCAGATTCGCATGGCCAGTTCAAAAGTCGGGGCTGACCGCCGCATCGTGATTTACCGAAAAGCTGTCGAAGATCCCGTAAAAGATTTAAACCGAATCTCTATTAAATATGAAGATAAGCGACTCAATATTCCATCAACCATGCTGACCGGAACTTCTACCGATGGTGTTCATGTCTATGGAAATCTCAGCTCTGTCAGCATTCCGCGGTGGTTGAAATTGCCAGCTAGACCTGCAATCAATGGAATTTCTCCCGATAGCGAAGTTGGACATACTGTTGCAACAGTGGCATCTCCACCGAAGATCAATATTTTATTCTCCGGAAATATGCACTACCGCGATGCTCCAACTCCGGGCCAACCACCGAGACAAGTACCCGTTGCACAAGCCGTCTGGTTTACAACACCATCAGGTGCGGCAATCTTCAATGCTGGCATTACAACCTGGAGCTGTGACTTGATTCAAACCTGTGCCTATTCAACGGTCGATGAGGCATCCCGCGCGGTAATGGACTCTCTTACTAGTCAGGTATTGAAGTTATGGCAGACCAAAGCTGTCGGGAAAACGCTCACTAAATAGTTATAGAATTACACATTCTTAGGGGGAACCATGGCAGACAGTAGTTTCGACGTAGTCTCAAAGATCGACCGCATGGAGCTTGATAACGCAATTAACCAAGCGATTCGCGAGATCGATACTCGTTTCGACTTTAAAAATACCGGAGCCAAGATTGAGTTAAGTGGCGATAAGTTGGCAATCGAAGCTGATACCGAAGAACGCGCCAAGGCAACCCTCGATGTGGTCAAAGATAAATTGATCAAACGTGGAGTATCGCTCAAGCACCTCGATTCTGGTGAGCCACAGCTTTCCGGAAAGATCTACAAGATTGCCTCAACCATGAAGGAAGGTATCTCCACCGAGAATGCCAAGAAGATTGCCAAGTTCCTTCGTGATGAAGGGCCAAAGTCAATCAAGACTCAGATTCAAGGTGATGAACTTCGCGTAACCTCAAAGAGCCGAGATGATCTACAGGAAGCAATCGAGCAGATTAAGAATGGCAAGTTTGATTTTGCTGTTCAGTTTGTAAACTTCCGCTAAGTGGCTAAGAACCGCAGCGAATATTCGCTAGGGCTCCTCTTTGGTTTTAGCTCTTATATTTTGTGGGGGCTCTTTCCTCTCTATTGGCCGCTTCTCGAACCCGCCAACCCTCTTGAAATCGTTTCGCACCGCGCAGTCTGGACTCTAGTCTTCTGTCTGATCATTCTTGCTCTGACAAAACAACTTCACTCCACAATTGCCATCCTGAAAAATCCTCGGAAGATGATCGGTTTATTAGCAACAACAATCTTGATCTCCATCAACTGGATTACCTATATCTGGGCTACCAATAATGGCCATGTCGTAGAGGCGGCGCTTGGTTATTACATCAATCCCTTAATCATCATCGCCTTCGGTGTGCTCTTGCTCCATGAAAAGATGCGACCACTGCAGTGGGTAGCGGTATCTATCGCCGCTGTCGGCGTCATTATCCTGACGATTGATTACGGCAGACTTCCTTGGGTTGCTATTGCACTTGCCTTGTCGTGGGGCAGCTATGGGTTAATTAAGAAGAAGCTCGATCTCGGCGCACTTGATGGGCTGGCGATTGAAACGTTGATCTCACTGATTCCCTATAGCTTCTATCTCATCTATCTAGGCCATCAAGGCACCGGACAATTTGGCCACAAATTAACACTTACTCTTCTACTGATTGCAGCTGGCGCCATCACAGCAATTCCATTATTGCTCTTCAACGGATCTACAACTCGTCTGCCGTACAGCACAATCGGCCTGTTGCAATACATCACACCAACGATTCAATTCTCTATCGGTGTCTGGCTCCGCCATGAAAATATGCCGACGGCGCGATGGGTTGGCTTTATTGTGATTTGGTTGGCGCTATTTGCTTTAGGAACAGATTTAGTGCGATCAAGCAGAACGATCGACAATAGCGTCGCATAGCGAGAAGAGCGCACCAGTTACATCGTTAACGGGAAGTGGACCAAGAGCAGTGCGCGCATCCCGTGCAATTTGCTGTAATTGTTCGCGAGATTCATCGAGCGCTGGATGTGTGCGAAGTTCACGCAAAACGTGAGCAACTGTTGCTTCATCTTTAATCGGGGCGCTTACTAGCTCTCGCAACTCACGATCTTCAGCGCGAGTCGATCGCATGACATTGAGAGTTACCAAGGTTGGAACACCTTCGCGTAAATCAGTTCCGGGAGTCTTACCTGATTGATGTGATTCGCTGGCAATATCAATCACGTCATCCGCTAGTTGGAAGGCAACGCCAATCTTCTCGCCGAATATGGTCAGAGTCTCTTTGATCTCATTGGGCGCTCCTGAAACCATCGCGCCAAATCGCGCACTTGCTGCAATAAGCGAACCAGTCTTATCTGCAACGACCTGAAGATAATGTGCAAGTGCATCTTCACCATTCTGCGGTCCTTGCGTCTCCATAATCTGGCCAATGACTAAACGTTCAAAGGTGGAAGCTTGCAGGCGAACTGCCTCTGGTCCGATATCGGCAAGGAGCGCTGAAACTTTGGCGAAGAGATAATCGCCAGTGAGAATTGCAACGGTATTTCCCCATCGGCTATTAGCGCTCTCTACGCTACGACGTAACGTCGCTTCATCCATCACATCATCGTGATACAGAGTTGCGACGTGAGTAAGTTCGCAGACAACTGCAGATTCAATAATGCCAAAGCGATTCTTATCGCCGTAATGTGAAGCAAGTAGCGTCAATAGTGGCCGTAGGCGCTTTCCACCCGCAGCGACTAAGTGTCGAGAGGTCTCTTCCACCAACGGGTAATCACCTTGAATATGGCTGAGCAACAGGCTCTCCACCTTTGCCATTCCCTCTTTAAGTTCTGCTTCCAGTCCCGGCGCTATTCCAGGGATTCCTAATTGAGTCATTAGCGGATAAAGAAGGCAGAAGATGCAATGAAGTTAATCAAAGGCGCTGGATAGATGCCCAGCACAAGGGTTGCAACTGATGTGATTGCAATTGTTGTTGTGGTCAGCCCAGATGGAATAACAACGCTGGTGCCATCTTCAACTGGATCCTTAAAGAACATTAAGACGATAACGCGGATGTAGAAGAAGGCGGCAATTGCAGATGAGAGCACACCAGCGATTAATACTGCGGTGCTTCCAGATGCATATGCTGCTGAGAAGATTGAGAACTTTCCGATAAATCCTGAAGTAAGTGGGATTCCGGCAAAGGCTAGTAAGAAGAAGGCGAAGGCAGATGCAATAAGTGGAGAGCGCTTTCCTAGACCGCTCCAACGATTGAGGTCTGTGACTTCTCCTGCTGAGTCGCGCACGAGAGTGACGATTCCAAAGGCGCCAACAGTGGCGATGCCATAAGCGAAGAGATAGAAGATGGAAGCTTCTAGGCCTGCTTTGCTGAGGGCGATAACACCAGTCAATAAGAATCCGGCATGAGCGATGGATGAATAAGCAAGCATGCGCTTTACATCGCGTTGCGAAATTGCAACAACAGATCCGAAGACCATGGTCACAATCGAAATCAGAATCAGCGCTGGCTTCCACTGCCATTCAGCATTTGCGAAGGCAACGTAGAAGATACGCAGAATTGCACCGAATGCTGCAACCTTTGTCGCAGCAGCCATAAATCCAGTGATTGCAGTTGGTGCACCTTGATAGACATCTGGCGACCAAGCATGGAATGGAACTGCACCTACTTTAAAGAGAAGGCCCACTGAGATAAAGGCGATACCTAGTAATAAGAAGACATCGTTTCCAGATCCACCAACGATGCTGGCTTGGATTCCAGAGAAAGTAATCGAGCCTGAATATCCATAGATATAGGCGATACCCAAGAGGAAGAATGCTGATGAAAATGCACCAAGCAAGAAGTACTTCAGGGCGGCTTCTTGCGAGAGTAGTCGGCGGCGGCGTGAGAGACCGGCCATCAAATACAACGGTAATGAGAGCATTTCAAGCGCTACAAAGAGCGTGATCAGATCACTCGACACTGGGAATAACAACATTCCAGCAACTGCAAAGAGGGTTAGTGGATAGACCTCAGTGACTCGTAAATCAGTCTGCAGTGATTGTCGTTCCTCATCGGATCCAGGCACAGCTGCAGCAAGGGCTGTGAAGTTCTCTTGATCTGCAATCAGAAATACCGACAAGATGGCGATGATGAGCACAGCTGCTTGAAGTAAAAATCCTGCGCCATCAAATGCAATTGAACCCATGGCTGCTGATGCAGAGGTTTGATTGCGTACACGCAGCAGTGATGCCAGTGCAATCACGAGAGTTGCAATGGTGACGAAGAGCTGTGAGTTATGGCGAGATGCACGAGGTGCAAAGGCTTCGATAAGAACACCAATAAGTGCTCCACCAAGGACAATTAAAATCGGCGCAAGTAGAGCGTAATGAAGTACGGGGGCTACGAAACTCATTTATTGCCTGCGCTCTCTGATGGAACTGGGTCAGTGAAACCTTGCACCTGGAGTACATGAGCCGATGCAGGGTTGATGACTGTAAGAAGTGGTGATGGATAGAAACCGAGTGCGACGATGATTGCAATCACTGGAGCAATCGCAATCTTCTCGCGCAGATTGAGATCTGTGAGGTTCTCATTGCCCGGTGTAGTTGGACCATGGAGCGCTTTCTGCACAGGAATTAAAATGTAGAGCGCAGCGAGAACGATTCCGAAGGTAGCAATCACTGCAGCAACTGGGTAGCGGGTATAGGTACCAACCAGAACGAGGAATTCGCTGACAAAGCTAGATAGACCAGGAAGTGCAAGGGAAGACATTCCTGCGATAAAGAATGACCACGCCATGATTGGTGTCACGCGTTGCAGTCCACCGAAGTCGGCAATCGTTGATGAACCGCGACGTGATTGCATCCATCCTGCAACTAAGAAGAGCGCAGCGGTGGAGAAACCGTGGTTAAACATATAGAGCGTTGCGCCGCTCATGCCCTGAGTTGTCATCGCAAAGATTCCCATGGTGATAAAGCCAAAGTGAGAGATCGATGTATATGCAATGAGGCGTTTAATATCGCGTGCTCCAATGGCAAGGAAGGCGCCATAAATAATCGAAATCACGCTCAGCACCAAGATGAGTGGAGTAAATGTCTTTGAGGCATCTGGGAAGAGTGCAAGACAGAAACGGATCATTCCAAAAGTTCCGACCTTGTCGAGTACGCCGAGAAGAAGTACTGATGTGCCAGGAGTTGCAGATGCTGCTGCATCAGGAAGCCAGGTGTGTAGTGGCCATAGTGGGGCTTTAATGGCAAAGGCGATAAAGAATCCAAGGAATAACAAGTTCTGAGTCATTGAACTCATATGCATGTGTAGCTCTGATAGACGAGTGATATCGAAGGTGTGGCCACCATTGGCACCTGAAATTACATAGAGCCCAATAATGGAAGCCAGCATCAACAAACCACCAAAGAGGCTGTAGAGCAAGAACTTCACAGCTGCTGCTGCACGTTCTCCGCCACCAAATCCACCAATCAGGAAGTAGACCGGAATCAACATCGCTTCGAAGAATACGTAGAACAAGAAGATATCGGTTGCAGCAAAGACACCGATCATCATCGTTTCAAGAACAAGGATAAGAATGTAGAAGACTTTCGGGGACCAACGCCCACCTTCGGATTCATTCCATCCGGCAAGCACCACAATTGGCGCTAGAAGTACCGACATAAGAATCAGAACAAGCGCGAGCCCATCAACTCCGACAGCGTAATTAATTCCAAATGACGGTATCCACTTGGCAGATTCAACGAATTGCAAGGCGGTATTGGAAGAATCAAACTTAATCCAGGCTAGAACTCCAGAGATAGCCACTAACAAAGTTGTGCCGAGAGCTGCCTGCTTAATTCGAAGTACTTGTTCGGATGGAATCACCGCAACAAGAAGTGAACCAATAAGTGGCAGAAGCATCATTGTGGTCAGTGCGTTCATTGTGTCACCACCCAAATTGCTGCAATGAGGCCGATGGCGCCAATGAGAATGAGCGCTGCATAACTACGCGCAAAACCAGTTTGGGTCTTTCGTAGAGTTGAACCTGTACCAAGAGCAGTTGCGGCGATTCCGCGCACTGCTCCATCGATAACTTTGTCATCGCCCTTAACCAAGAGAGCGGTAAGCGCTTGCCCTGGACGCATAAAGACCGCCTCATTGAAGGAATCCTGCAGCAAATCCTTACGAGCAAACTCTGTAAATAATGAGACATTCTGCGGCGCAACTGCATCAACATCTGAGAGCTGATACTTAGTAATCGCGATTACTGCGCCAATAATTACGGCGACAAGAGCGAGGCCAGAAACTACCGCAGGCTGCAAGAGAACTTTTCCACCCTCAGTATGTTCGCCGACGATTGGCGCTAACCAGTTAACAAGTGCATGGCCACGAGTGAAGAGGAATCCAGTTGTTACTGATCCAATCGCCAGGATTGCCATGGGTAGCCACATAAGAAGTGGTGACTCGTGTGGATGTTGGTTATCTTCCCAGCGCTCTTTACTTGTAAAGGTAAGAACCATCACGCGCGTCATGTAGAACGCTGTAATTGCCGCGCCGAGAAGTGCGGTGCCACCAAGCAGAATTCCCTTTACTCCCCCAGCATTAAATGCAGTTTCGATAATTGCATCCTTTGAATAGAAACCGGCGAAGGGAGGAACACCGATAATGGCAAGGTAGCCAAGACCAAAGGTGGCAAAGGTAATTGGCATAAATTTACGCAAGGCACCATAGCGACGCATATCTACCTGATCATTCATGCCGTGCATGACCGAACCTGCGCCCAAGAACATTCCCGCTTTAAAGAATCCGTGTGTTAACAAGTGCATGATGGCAAAGGCATAACCAGCAGGTCCGAGGCCTGCACCTAAAACCATGTAACCGATCTGCGACATGGTTGAAGCAGCAAGTGCTTTCTTAATATCATCTTTAGCTGTACCGACAAGTGCACCAAACATCAAAGTAATTGCGCCGACAATAACGACGAGCAGTTGCGCAGTGGGAGCAGCGTCAAAGATAAAGTGAGAGCGCACAATGAGATAGACGCCAGCAGTAACCATCGTTGCGGCGTGAATAAGTGCCGATACCGGTGTTGGGCCCGCCATCGCATCTCCTAGCCATGCTTGCAATGGGAACTGCGCAGACTTTCCGGTTGCTGCAACGAGCAACATAATTCCGATTGCAGTAAGCGCTGCCTTTGATGCGGTCTGTGAAGCAGCTTCTACTCCGCTAAATGACACTGTGCCAAGAGTTGCAAAGGCAATCATGATGGCAAAGGACAAGCCCATATCGCCAACGCGGTTCATCACAAATGCCTTCTTCGAAGCAGTTGCATAAGCAGGCTTCTGATTCCAGAAACCAATCAAGAGGTATGAGGCGAGACCCACACCTTCCCAACCGACATAGAGATTGAGATAAGAATTGCCGAGAACAAGGAGCAACATCGCGGCGATAAAGAGATTGAGATAAGCAAAGAATCTACGGCGATTTTCATCGTGTGACATATAGGAAATTGAGTAGATATGAATCAGCGTGCCCACACCTGTAATAAGTAGTACGAAGCAGATGGAGAGCTGATCCAGAAGCAGACCTGCATCAACATTGAAAGTGCCAACGTGAATCCAGGAGAAGAGCTTCTGATTAATTGCACGCTCACCGGTTGCTCGACCGAGCATCTGCGAAAGTTGATAGAGCCCGACGCCAAATGAGCTTGCGGAGAGAGCTGTCGCAAGTAAGTGTCCCCACTTATCTGAGCGGCGACCTGCCAAGAGAAGCACTGCTGCGCCAAAGAGCGGAAGTGCGATCAGATACACGAGCGTTGTTGAGGTAGCCATAGTTATCGCTTCAACAAACTTGCATCATCGACAGATGCTGATCGACGGGAACGATAAATCGTCACAATAATGGCAAGGCCCACAACAACTTCACATGCGGCAACTACCATCGTAAAGAAGGCAACTACTTGGCCATCGAGAGTTCCATTGATACGAGCGAAGGTAACCAGAGTGAGGTTTGCTGCATTGAGCATCAACTCAACGCACATAAAGACCACAATCGCATTACGGCGAATTACCACGCCGACTGCTCCGATAGTGAAGAGAAGCCCTGCGACATAGAGATAGTTATATGGATTCATTACTTCTCCTCCGTCACAGTGTTATCTACTTCGCCGAGTTCAAACTGTGCAGAATCCAACATATCTCCACGCGCCTTCAGAGTTGCAGAGATTGAATTAGGCGCTGCAGATCCATCGGGAAGAAGAGCAGGAACATCGACTGCATTGTGGCGCGCAAAGACACCTGGGTTCGGAAGTCCTGCCGCACTTCCAAGTGATGCGCCACGGAAACGGGCAATTGCTTGTTCGCGTTGTGTAGGACGTGCGACTGTGCGCTGATGATGTGCCAGCACCATTGCACCAAGAGCTGCAGTAATAAGGAGTGCAGAAACAACTTCAAAGGGCCAGACATAGGTTGAGAAGAGAAGCTGAGCTAGCGATTGCACATTGCCTGCGCCATTTGCTGCTTCTAATCCAACTGCGCCGTGGCCCAGAGTTGCATGTCCTATCAGCGAGACCAAGAGGCCACCAAAACCAAGTGCTGCAGTGATTGCAATAGGGCGAAGTCCGCGAATTGTTTCGGTCAATGAATCTGAGGCATCAACGCCAACCAGCATGAGAATAAAGAGGAAGAGCATCATCACTGCGCCCGTGTAGACAACGATCTGCACGATACCGAGGAAGAGTGCATCTTGTGCGATGTAGAAGATGGCGAGTGTAATCATCACCCAAGCGAGCAAGAGCGCGGAGTGAACCGCCTTCTTCACGAGTAACATTCCGAGTGAGGCAAGTACAGCTACAGGTGCGAGCACCCAGAACATCACCG
>JBAXLF010000037.1:0-10150 GCA_037134955.1 Actinomycetota bacterium
TTAAGCGTCGATCTGTTCGCGATCGATTTCAGCAGTTGCGATAAATTCCTTACGAGGCGCAACATCTGAGCCCATCAGGAGCTCGAACATCACCTCGGCCGCTTCACCATCTGGAACAGTGATGCGACGGAGGGTGCGGGCATCTGGATCCATCGTTGTTTCACGGAGCTGATCTGCATCCATCTCGCCAAGGCCTTTGTAACGCTGAATTGGTTCTTTCCAACGCTTGCCCTGCTTCTTTAAATCTGCAGTGACCTTCTTCATCTCATCATCAGAGTATGTATAAAGGTATTCGCCCTTCTTTCCGCCAGCACCCATAGTTTCGATACGGTGCAAGGGAGGAATAGCGGCAAAGACACGACCGGCATCGAGCATCGGGCGCATATAGCGGTACATCAGCGTCAGAAGGAGGCAGCGAATGTGCGCGCCATCTACGTCAGCATCGGACATCAAGATAATGCGACCGTAACGCGCCTCATCGAGTTCAAATGATTTACCAGAGCCAGCACCGATTACCTGAATAATCGATCCGCACTCTTTATCATCGAGCATCTGTGAAAGCGATGCCTTTTGAACATTGAGAATCTTTCCACGAATAGGCAGGATTGCTTGGAATTCAGAGTTACGGGCAGCTTTAGTTGTGCCCAGTGCAGAGTCGCCTTCGACGATAAAGAGCTCGGTGCGCGTGACATCTTCGGAGCGGCAATCTGAAAGCTTTGTGGGAAGTGATGATGATTCAAGGGCGTTCTTACGACGTTGCAAATCTTTATGAGCACGGGCGCTGATACGAGTACGAGATGCACCGGCAATCTTCTCCATAATCAGTTTGCCATTGGCCTTATCGATACGACGAGTTGTAGCGAAGAATTCTTTCAACTTATCTGCAACAACAGTGGAGACAATCTTTGTGGCAGCTGCAGTTCCTAGGACTTCCTTAGTCTGTCCTTCAAACTGTGGCTCAGACATTCGGACGGTAACGACTGCTGTCATGCCTTCCATAACGTCATCTTTAATTACATCGATCTCATTCTTCTTCAGAATTCCAGCGCCGCGCATCGCCTCATTAAATGCCTTGGTGATTGCCCGCTCGAAACCAAGTACGTGAGAGCCGCCTTTAGGCGTAGCAATAATGTTTACAAAGGAGCGCAAAGTGGTATCGAAGCCAGTGCCCCATTTCATTGCAATATCGACTTCCATATCGCGTTCTACATCAGTTGAGACCATATGCCCTTTATCGTCGAGGACTGGCACAGTCTCTTGATAATGGCCTGTACCGTAAATGCGAATAACGTCGCCTACTGGTGCATCAGGTTGCAAGAAATCACAGTATTCAGAGATTCCACCTTTATGGAAGAAGGTCTGCGTTGTCTTCTCTTTTTTGCGATTATCGTTGACGGTAATCGATAGCCCTGGCACTAAGAATGAGGTCTGGCGTGCACGGGCGTAGATATCTTCTAGATCAAGTTCGGCATCTTTTAAGAAGATCTGGCGATCTGACCACCATTTAATGCGGGTTCCGGTTACCTTTGCTGAAACTTTTCCAATCGTGCGCAGACCTGATTGCGGGGTAAATGGCGCCTTTGGTCCTTCACCATCGAAGATTCCGGCAACGCCGCGCTTAAATGACATCCAGTAAATTTTTCCATTGCGATCTACTTCTGCATCAAGTCTTTCAGCTAGCGCATTTACAACAGATGCACCTACGCCGTGAAGTCCACCAGAGGCTGCATAGGAGCCTCCACCGAATTTTCCACCTGCGTGCAACTTTGTAAGAACAACTTCAACTCCTGTTAAACCAGTCTTGGGCTCTTTATCAACTGGAATTCCGCGACCATCGTCGTGAACTTCGACAGATCCATCTGCCTCGAGATTGATTTCAATCGTCTTACAGTGGCCAGCGAGTGACTCATCAACTGAGTTATCAATAATTTCCCAGAGACAATGTTGCAAGCCCCGTGAATCTGTAGACCCGATATACATACCGGGGCGTTTACGAACGGCATCGAGGCCTTCAAGGACAGCGAGATCTTTGGCGGTGTAGCTATCTTTAGAATCCACCGCTGCTTCGAAGTTCAACTCATCATCTGCCACGGTGGCAAAGGTTATCTAGCCAATCCTTCGCATCTGCGTAAGCGCGCCGATAAGTCTCATATATTGATGAAAGAGGGTGAGATATCTCAAAATATCGATAAATCTGGGCTCAAATTGGCAAAAATTTATATATTTGCAATCTATTTGCCGAGCGGGGAATAAAGAGAACTGGCATGATGTTCCATAGATATACAACAACTTCCCACTAGCGAAACGGAGAGCGCGATGACCGAGCAAGTAATCCTCGAATCCACACCTCTTAATGCCCTCGATCGATGCGATCGTTGCGGTGCTCAGGCGTATGTTCGAGCAACACTTCTCTCAGGTGGGGAACTTCTTTTCTGTGCACACCACGGTAAGGAATATGCTGAAAAGTTAAGCACTGTTGCTGCAAATATCCAGGACGAGTCCGAGAAGCTTGTTGAAGTTAAATAATTCCTTTTAATCGAAAAAGCCCCCGTGCGAACTATCGCATGGGGGCTTTTTCATGAGATTTTTTAATCTAGATAATCGCGGAGTGATTGCGAACGCGATGGGTGGCGCAACTTCGACATAGTCTTCGATTCAATCTGACGGATACGCTCGCGCGTTACGCCGTGAACCTTTCCGATCTCATCGAGAGTCTTTGGCTGACCATCTGTAAGTCCATAACGAGCCTTGATGACATCAGCTTCGCGGTTGGTAAGTCCACCGAGTACCTGCATCAACTGCTCTTGCAAGATAGTGAAGGTCACTGATTCTTCTGGCTTTACAGCTTCAGAGTCTTCAATCAAATCACCGAATTCAGAGTCTCCTTCTTCACCGAGTGGTGTGTGAAGTGAGATTGGTTCGCGACCGTACTTCTGAACTTCAACAACCTTTTCAGGCGTCATATCGAGCTCTTTTGCGAGCTCTTCAGGTGTCGGTTCGCGACCTAAATCTTGAAGCATCTGTCGTTGTACACGAGCCAACTTATTGATGACTTCAACCATGTGTACTGGAATACGGATGGTGCGAGCCTGATCTGCCATTGCACGCGTGATGGCCTGACGGATCCACCAGGTGGCATATGTCGAGAACTTATAACCCTTTGTGTAGTCGAACTTCTCAACGGCACGGATAAGACCGAGGTTTCCTTCTTGAATCAAGTCGAGGAATAACATTCCGCGGCCGGTGTAGCGCTTGGCAAGAGATACAACCAGACGAAGGTTCGCTTCGAGCAAGTGGTTCTTCGCGCGCTTGCCATCTTCAACAATCCACTCGAGTTCGCGCTTGAGCTTCTTATCAATCTTCTTTGTATTCTTCAGCGCTTCATCTGCAAAGAGTCCGGCTTCAACACGAGTTGCGAGTTCTACTTCGAGCTCTGCGTTAAGAAGTGCAACGCGACCGATCTGCTTGAGGTAATCCTTTACAGGGTCTGCTGTTGCACCTGCAGTAAGAACTGTCTGCTCTGGTGGGAGGCGTTTGATTTCAATCTGGATAAATCGGGCTTGCTCGTTGAAGAAGTACTGTAAATCTTCAAGGTTCTTGAGGTATCCCTGATTTACAGCTTCGGCAATCATCTTCGCTGACTTCTCATTGAAGGTATTCATGGCAAATTGCTGCTGGATCTGCTTAAAGGTCAGTGCCTTAGCTTCCGCTTGATCAATATTGTGCTTCGGTGGAACTTCGACGCCTTGAATTTTGCCGTTGATGGCTTCCAGAACCAGATTTACATTCTTGAGATCTTTCTTATGCTTTTCACGTTCATTCTTATCTTCTTCTTCATCATCGACATCAGTATCAAGCAGGGTAAATGAACCCTCTTCATTCTTGGTCTCATCAGAGAGAGTGACAACGCGTGGCTGATCTTTGCCATCTGTCTCGGCATCGATGATTTCAGATGCTTCAGCAATCAGCGTTTCTACATCTTCGAGCTCGACTTCCTCGACAACAATTTCATTGCCATCTTCATCAAGAACGACGGCGGCCTTAGCGCCCTTTCCTTCAGGAGCAGATTTCGGTTCTTCCTTAGGGGCGATCAGAGCAAGTTGCGCCTTCGACAAGATACGACTTGGTGCGCCGAGTCCTGCTTTACGTGCCTTCTCAGTTGCAGCTGGAATGACCTCATCGAGTTGGCGCGCTTCGAGTGCGAGCGCCATGAACTCTTTCTTCACTGCTTTGCGGTAATTATCGATCCCACTAGCTGCAAGAGTTTCAACGATCTCTTTATGGCGAGCCACCAAATTTTTCAGATCTACTAACTGCTGTACATCTTTAGCGGTGAGATCTTTCTTAAGTTCAATCTTCGCGGGCTTTGCTGCAACCTTCTTAACGGGAGCTGCCTTCTTTGCTGCGGCCTTCTTTGCAGGAGCCGCCTTCTTCGCTACAACTTTCTTAGCTGCAACTTTCTTTGCAGGAGCCTTCTTCGCTGCTGGCTTTGCTGCAGTTTTACCGGCCTTAGCCTTGTTTTTGAGCGCACTAAATACAGCCACAATTGTCCTTTGGTTGTTTCTTCGAACTGCTCGAAGGTAATACCTATATTGTACCCGCAACTTCCAAGGCGTGGCGAATAGCATCGCCCATCGCCTCGGCTTCAACTAAGAATCCATCGTGTCCAAAGTCAGAACTGATAACTATGGGGGCAGCGGCGGTCGGAACGAGCTCTGATATCTCAACCTGAAGTCGAGGTGGGAAGAGGCGATCGGTATCGATAGTGACCACAACTACCGGCACGGTGATGCTCTCGAGGGCAGCGGCAACGCCACCGCGGTCACGGCCGATGTCATGTGAGTTCATCGCATCAGTCAGGGCGATATAGGTATTGGCATCGAAGCGCTTGGCTAGCTTATTCGCCTGATGGTCGAGGTAGGACTCAACGGCGTAACGCCCGGTCTCATCTCCCTGCAGTTGGCGGCCAAAGCGCACATCCATCTCGGACTCAGTGCGATAGGTCAGGTGCGCGATGCGACGAGCGATTCCCATTCCATCAATCGGGCCGCGGCTCTGCTCGTAATAATCGCCACCATTAAAATATGGATCAGATTTAATAGCACGGATTTGAATGGAAGCTGTTCCAATTTGATCTCCAGTTGCCACAGCCGATGAGCCGATAGTGCAGATTGCACCGACGCGATCTGGAAGTTGCACCGCCCACTCGAGCGATCTCATTCCACCAAGAGATGGACCCACAGCTAATAAATACTTTTTGATTCCAAGCGCATCGCTAAAGGCAACTTCTGCATTGACCATGTCGCGAATGGTGATGATGGGAAAACGGGAGCCGTAGCGTTTTCCGTCAGGTGCAATACTGGATGGACCTGTTGATCCTTGACACCCACCGATGACATTGGGGCAGATAATGAAGTATTTATCTGTATCAAAAGGTAGACCTGGTCCGACCATCTGTGGCCACCACCCTGTGACATCAGACCATCCGGTCATCGCATGGTTTACCAAAATGGCATTGGATTTATCTTTATTGAGAGAACCCCATGTTTGGTAGGCGATGGTGATATCAGGAAGTGTCTCGCCATTTTCAAGAAGTAGCGAACCAATGGAGATAAATTGGCGATCACCGGGATCGTCGCCCTCGAGCCACGCTCCGGTGACTTCGAAGTTCGGTCTGCTACTCATAGAAAATCCTTCACGCACTTGCAGCTGCAGATAATTGCAACTACCTGGTCGTCACCCGGAGCACCCCACCGCGGTGGAGGGTTGCCGTCTCATCAGCCGGGGCTATCGATGAGAACTCGTGACCGATACATATATTACCCGAATATTCCGGCGACAACTTTGGGGTGGAGTTCCGCCCGCATCGCGGTAAATGACTCAGGTGGCCACCCAGCCGTGAAGACTCGACGGAGTAGATGTGCCAATGAATATTGATCATCATCTGCCAGCGCCCGATCTAAGATTTTATGGGCGAGAGCTCCTTCTCCGCGTTCGTATGCCATGGCGGCACAGAGGCAGGCAATCGGTGCCACAAAGCCGCGAGGTGCAATGACGAGAAGTTCGCGCCACATCATCCAGTAACAATCGGCGGTCTCATCTGTGTGGCTTCCCAACGAGAAATCGCGTACTTGGATATCGCTCATCCGACCAATTACTCGCGCTACAAGTTCGCGATCTTCTGCGCCACGACCTTCGCGATATTCGCCAGCTAAATCAATTACTGCGGTTGCGCCATCTCGTTGCAGGTCATTGAGTTCTTCGGCATCACTGGAAACCCAGAAGCGATGTACCTCATCTTGCCAAGCGCTTTCGTGTGACGAGGGCAGCGCGGCAATAGATTGAATTAAATCGCCGACATTGGCAAAGGGCATGGGATGACCGGCAATTACATGTTCTGCTGCGATACGTGATGAATCGAGCGGAGGGATTTCTCTGCCTTCAGGTGGGCAACATGTGGAATCAATACACATCAGCGATCTGTAGCGGTTACCCGTAACGGTGAGAGATTCTTTGATCTCGATTCCGGCGCGTACCAGCGCTGCACCGAGGCTAATTATCACCGGTTCTGGATCTATCTCTTGAGAGATATAGGCAACGATAAAGGCGCTGGAAGCTTGATCGCGGACCAAGTGTGATGCCAATAGGTCATAACTTTCTACAGCAATGTCAGTGGGGAAATCTACGCGCATCGCCATTCCGACAGATTCATCTTTCAGTGATACCAAGACCAGTGAGTTTTCTGGGTGGTATCCAATGAGAAATGGAATGGCAGCAAGTAAATCGTGCGGTGAGGTAAGTGTTGTCATGGTCTCTCTTATCGGTTGTATGTGATGGGTGGAGTAAAGCGAGTAGGTGCGGCAACGACGGTGATGGGAAGTACCGAAACGGTCTGGATATCACCATTGATATGGGCGGTAACTCCCTGAACCGTAAAGTCGCCTGCCCACTGCGTAATGAGTTCGATTGTGTAATGGCCAGGCTTTTCATAAGAATGGCGAATCTGTCCATTGGGATAAGGCGCACCAACCTTGTCGGTGACATAAACAACGCCATCTCCGTAATGCCAGAAGAATGTGGGAGTGAGTTTTACATCAACGAATTCGCCGATGATTTCAATTCGCTTAGCAAAGAATGTTGGAATATCGCTCCAGAAGTAGACCGGAACTTTGATGAGTGGTTCAAAGGATGGTGAATATGCAATACCAGCGGTGGGAAGTGCTTCAATTAATTTATCGCTGAGCGATTGTGGCTTGGCCGATGGCGTTACCACTTTGCGTATTACTGGTTTGCGGGTGATGGTTACTTTCGGTCTTGCACTTCCGGTGGGAAGTGGTTTGGGTGTGGGGCGAACTTTCGGTGCTGGTTTTTTCGCTGGTGCCGGCGCCACTGCCTTCTTCTGTACCGGGCCACTTCCTTTACGACCTTCAATAACGATCTTTCCATCTTGGGTATAGACATCGATACAGGCCTTATCGAGACAATCGGCAGCACGCGCAGCAGGTATAAAAGTTGTCATACATAGCGCAACAATCAAGGCTCTCTTCATGCGCGGGAGGTTAGATGTCTTACCTAATCTTGAGCTGAACTATTTTTGATTCTGTGGATACTCTAGGGTCAATGGCATTGGCCATCTGACCTAAAGGATTTACATATATGGCTGCGCGCGATGGTGATGGTTGGATCGAGTGCGCATGCGGATCAAAGCATTGGGGCAGATACGGCGCCGCAGGGCTACTGATTATTCGAGATGGTGCAATATTTCTTCAACATCGCGCACCATGGGTTCATAATGGCGATACCTGGGGAATTCCCGGAGGAGCTCGCGATTCGCACGAAACTATTATTGAAGGCGCTATCCGCGAGGCGGTAGAAGAGACTGGAATTAATCCTGCTGATCTACAACCAGTTCATACCTTCACTGATGACCATAATGGCTGGAGCTATTCGACAGTGATTGCCTTTGCCAATCAATCACTTGAAGGCCACGAACTCAACGATGAATCACATGAAGTGCGATGGGTGAAAATCGATGAAGTAGCGCGTATGCCACTTCATCCCAGCTTTGCTAAGACCTGGCCAGAAGTCCAAAAAATCATCGATGAATTAGAGGCCATCGCGTAGACGCTTCAGCGAATCGCGAACAACTGCTCCATCACTCGTTCGCCACAACGGTGGCATGGAATTGAGAAGAACACTTCCATATCGCTTGGTCACGATACGAGAGTCGAGAATCGCCACGACTCCACGATCTTCGATACTGCGAATTAATCGTCCAGTTCCTTGCGCCAATAAGAGCGCTGCGCGAGGGACCGATACCTGCATGAAACCGCTACCACCTGATGCATCTGCCAACGATGAACGTGCAGACATCACTGGTTCATCGGGACGCGGAAATGGAATGCGATCGATAGCTACCAAGATGCAGGAGTTTCCGGGAACATCGACGCCCTGCCATAGAGACATCGTGCCTAAGAGAATCGATGTCTCATCTTTTGCAAACCTTTCAACCAGTGGTCCCACTGCATCTCCACGTTTTTGAGTGATGATCGAAATAGGCAAGTCCACCAATACTTTACGTAGGTGAGCATCTGCTGCCTCTACCCCGCGCCATGAACTAAAGAGCGCCAAGGTGCGACCGCCTGCAGCATCAATTAACTCACCTAACTCATCGAGAACTTCTTGGCTAGGTCCATCGCGACCTGGTTCAGGTAGATGCTTCGGCATATAGAGCACGCCTTGATTTGCGAAATCAAACGGTGAACCGACATCGAGCATCTGCACGTTGGCCGGATCAATTTCGCCAGGTTCGATCTCTTGATCAGAATCGGAGCCGACTACAAATCCAATACTGCGCGCCATGGCATCAAAGTTATTTCCAACTGTGAGGGTTGCCGACGTTGCAATGACTGGATTCTGCGTCAAGAGGTTGCTGCGGAGTACATGAGAAACCGAGAGTGGTGCCAAGTGCAAAGTTGAGAATGTGGGTTCGTACCAAAGAACTTGCTCATCGCCCATCTTGAGTAATTTGCCAGCGATTGTGGCTATCTCCTGCACTGCCCCTTTCACTCGTGCTCGTTCTGCATTTTCATCAGGATCGATAATTTCATCATCAGCATTGATGAGTTGCACCAAAGCACTCGCGGTCTCTTTCACCTTCCTGATAGGTGCTTCGAGTGAACTCGGAATTTCTTCCAGTCGACCTTGGGCAGAGAAATCACCCTTAATCATCTCGCCGTAGTCGGCCATCGCATCATGAAAGCTATCGGCAGCATTGGTAAATCCATCAGATGGTTTGCCCGGCATATATTTGCGAGCCATCGCCGCTGCTCGCTGTACACGGCCTGATGTGAGTTCTTCCGTAACCGCTTGTGTTGTGCGATCCATAAATTCATGTGCCTCATCGAGAATTACCGCATCACGTTCAGGCAAAATCGGATGCGAATCAACAATTTCAATCGCCAACAGAGTGTGGTTGGTTACGACAACGTCAGCCTCTTGCGCCTTGGCCTTTGCCTTTGCTGCAAAACATTGTGCGCCCCAAGCACATGAATCAGCACCAACGCATTCGCGACCCGATAGAGAATTAGCGGCCCAGACTCTGCGATCTACTTCTGGGGCATCATCGCGGTCCCCCGATACTCCCGGAGTCTTAGCCCAGGCTATTAAACGTTTTGCATCCTTTTCAAGATAAGAAGATTCGAGTAGTAATTCACCATCAGGATCGGCTTCATCAGCATTCATCTTCTGCAGACATACATAGTTGCCAACGCCTTTGTAAATTGCATAGGTAATTTCGCGACCTAGCGCTTTTTCTAATGCGGGAACAACGGCTGGTAAATCTCGCTCGACTAATTGACGTTGCAAGGCCAGAGTTGCTGTTGCGACCAATACTTTGCGGCCATGTACTAGCGCTGGAACTAGATAAGCGAGAGATTTTCCGGTGCCAGTTCCTGCCTGCACCATTAAATGATGGCGATCAGTAAGAGCATTAGCGACCGCCTCGGCCATTTCAATCTGGCCTTCTCTGGCAGAGCCACCTATAGCTGCGACGGCAGCATCGAGTGCAGATCGTACTTGCGCCGATAGTTCACTCACGAGTGGCACTCTATCTTTCTTGAGCCACCGTTTCGCTCTTAACTACAAGGAA
>JBAXLF010000038.1:0-9904 GCA_037134955.1 Actinomycetota bacterium
CGAATCTTTGAGCGAGCTGGCGTATTAAATATTTTTGGAATTGATATTCCATTTGTACGAGATCTTCTCTATGGACCATTTGGAATCGCAATGATTCTGACATTTAAAGGTATTCCATTTGCCTACCTAGTAATTTCCAACGCGATGCGCGGCCTTGGCGAAGAGTTTGAGCAAGCAGTGCGTGTACATGGCGGCTCACGTTTAGCAGCGTTTAAGATGATGAGTACCTTGTTATTACCGGCGCTGTGGTCCGGAATTGCAATCGTTTTTGCAGAGAGCATTAGTGATTTCGGAGTGGCTTCACAACTTTCATCTCCTGGTAGATACTCAGTGGCAACCTTTACTCTCTATCGCTCTGTAATGTCGATTCCAGTCTCATTTCCTTTGTGTGCGGCAATCTCCATCATTCTTCTCTTGCTCATCGTCGTGGCGCTCCTTGCTCAATCTCGTGCTCTGCGCGGCAGATCTTTTCGAGTTCTCAGCGGTAGAACACGTCCGATTACTCGTCAGAAACTATCTCCATTCGGCTCTTTCGCTTCAAATGCATCCATCTACGCTCTTCTCATTCTGACTCTGGGCGTACCGGTCTTCGGGGCAATCTCAGCGTCGATGATTCAGGGCCTTGGAACGGTGATTTCAAATTACCAAATCAACTTCGATAATTACATCCGCGTCATCAAGAGCCCGCTCCTTCGCAGCCCACTTCTCTTCTCTGCAGAAGCTGCTCTAATAACAGCAACTGTTGCAGTTATCTTGGCCGCGATTTCATCGCGCATGCTGGTCTCAACTAAGAATGGTCCAGGTAAGAAGTTTCTTGATTTCTTCTTACTCGCAGCAGTTGGTCTACCCGGAATTGTCTTTGCGATCGGATATATCTTCGCCTACAACTTGCCTCTTGCCCAAAGGTATGGGTTCCATCTTTATGGAACAGTTGCGTTATTAGTCTTGGCCTACATCGCAACGGCGCTACCTTCAACAACCCGTTCACTTGTCGGCAATATGAACCAGTTCCAAGAATCGCTTTCAGAAGCTTGTCGCGTTCATGGCTCCAATGGAATTAAGACTTGGCTGACTGTGGTTCTTCCTTTGATATCGCGACCACTCTTGGCGGCTTGGTGTCTAACTTACTGTGGAACTCTTCTGGAACTCCCGGTCAGCCAAATTCTTTTTCCTCCAGGACATGCACCTTTAGCAGTTGGAATTGATCATGCTCTTGGAAATTATGATTTTGGTGGGGGCACAGCGATGGAAGTCTTCGCGATTATCTCCGCACTCATTGTGGTTGCAGTTGCTTTTGCGTTATATGAAAGATTAGCTCCAGTCGGATGGAAACAATTAGGGAGAGCACATCGATGAGTAAATCAATCAATAATGGCCATCGTGTAAAAATCGAAAAGGCGCGAAAAAATTACGGCTCCCTCGCTGCTCTAGATGGACTCTCCTTAACGATTGAACCAGGTCAATTCATGGTTCTCCTAGGACCATCAGGTTCAGGTAAATCAACGCTTATTCGATCACTTGCTGGGATTGAGAAGATTGATTCAGGTTCGATCTTTCTCGATAAGCAAGAAGTTAATCGTGGTCCAATCAATATCGCCCCTGAAAAGCGAAATCTTGCGATGGTCTTCCAGGATTATGCGCTCTGGCCACATTTGAGCGCCTTTGAGAATGTTGAATATGCCCTGCAACGCAGAAAATTATCAAAGGAAGTTTCGCGCCAGCGTGTAGAGACTGCGCTCGAACGAGTCGGATTATCTACTAAGGGTAAGAATTACCCACATGAACTTTCAGGTGGTGAGCAACAACGCGTAGCACTTGCTCGAGCTATCGTGGCAGATCCAGCGCTACTTCTCTTCGATGAGCCACTCTCTAATCTCGATGCAGATTTACGCGAGAGATTACGAATCGAAATTTCCACACTCACTCGTGAAATTGGAGCAACTGCCCTCTACATCACGCATGATCAATCTGAAGCATTTGCTTTGGCAGATAAAATTGGCGTTATCAATCGTGGCAAACTTGAACAGGTTGATGTGCCTGAAGAAATATACGAGCGCCCAATCAATCGATTCGTCGCCAACTTCACTGGAATTGCCGGAACATTCACTGGAAAAGTAAAGCGAGTTTCTAAGAGTAATTGCATAGTGGCCCTTGGTGAGGATCAATTGAAAGTGCGTCACACCGTGGGTCTGAAAGTTGGTCAGAGCGTGGATGTTCTGATTCGACCAGCTGCCACTAGTTTTAAAAAGGGTAGCGAGAACAAGATTTCATCTGTTATTACCGATGTTGCATATAGAGGCCGTGGATACGAGCATGCGATTGATACTAAATATGGCTCACTCACTGGGGTCTTTGACAACGTTTCACACCCAAGAGGTGGCAGAATCTCGGTATCGATTGATCCCGACAGATGCATCGCCTTCCCAACCGAAGGAAAGTAGAGGAGAACCATGTTCCATTCACTCAGCGGCAGCGATCTAGCCCTCTTTATCTCAGTTTTTCTTGCTTGCGCGGTAGAGGCTGTTGAAGCAGTAACGATCATCCTCGCAGCCGGAACATCACGCGATTGGAGATCAACTTTCCAAGGTGTTATTTCGGGGCTAGTGGTACTGGCAGGTCTCATTGTGATTCTCGGCCCAAGCATTGAAAAACTTCCTAAAGATACCTTGCGTTTAGCAGTCGGAGGATTACTCCTTGTCTTTGGAATGCAGTGGCTTCGTAAGGCAATCTTGCGCGCTAGTGGTTTCAAAGCGTTGCACGATGAGGAGAAGATTTATCGAGATGAAGTAGAAGCTGCGCAGAAAGTAGCAAAGGTTTCTCGCTTGGCAGTCTCGGATTGGTATGCCTTCACTCTCTCCTTTAAAGGCGTGCTCTTAGAAGGTTTAGAAGTTGTCTTTATCGTGGTGACCTTTGGAATTATTCAGAAAGGTTCAAACCCTCAGGCATTTTCGCTAGCAATATGGGCCGCATCAATTGCAGTCGTACTCGTCGCCATAGCAGGATTTGCAATTCATAAGCCGCTCTCAAAAGTTCCAGAGAATACAATGAAATTTATTGTTGGAACTCTACTTACATCATTTGGAATCTTTTGGGGAGCAGAAGGTGCTGGCGCAGAGTGGCCCCATAAAGATCTATCACTGCTTGCCATTATTCCCTTTGTCTTACTCGTATCGTTTGGGCTCATCGAACTCTTGAAGGTAAGAAAAGCAAAGAATCTTCCTGTTCGAAAGCTCAATCTCCCAACATTTTCAGAACCAAGTAAAGATAGTTCTGTGATTGTCCGCTGGATAGGTGGCTTCTTATTCTTCTGGTATGACTTCATCATCGGAGATGATTGGCGCGTTGCAGCAGGTGTTGTTGCAGGCTTCTTCGCCATCCATTCATTGGGCGTATCGTCATGGTGGCTGATGCCAGTAGTTGTAGCAGTCTTATTGAGCTCTACCTTGCTCGAGGCAACACGCCCCGTAAAGGTAGCGGCTTAACTACACCTGACGGGGAAGATGTTGCAGCGCCCAGTGATACATCGCGATTGCACCAGCGGCTGAAGCATTCATAGATCTCGTCGATCCATATTGTTCGATGGCATACAAGACTTCGCAGATTGCAATACCTTCATCGGACATTCCGGCACCTTCTTGGCCGAAGAGAAGTACACACTCTTCAGGCAGCTGAGCGCCCTCTAAATGTTTTGATGAAGGGACATTGTCTATTCCGATAATGGGCAGCGAGTTCTCTTTACACCACGCTGAGAAATCGCTGATTGTTGGGTGATGGATAACCTTGAGGTATCTGTCAGTAACCATTGCGCCACGCTTATTCCAGTCACGTTTACCGACGATATGTACCGCCGCTACATTAAATGCATTAGCGGTACGAACAACTGAGCCAATATTGAGATCATGTTGCCAGTTTTCGATTGCGATCTGCAATTTGTGGCGCTTACTATCTAAATCAGCGACAATCGCTTCCACAGTCCAATAGCGGTAGCAATCTAAAACATTGCGACGATCTCCATTTTCCAGGAGCTCTGGGTCATACTGGTCACCTGTTGGCCATGGCTTTTCATGAGGGCCGACACCCACAACTGGAAAAAACTCACCCGGTCCAATGACTGCAGGTGTCTTGATTTCCATAGATGCACTCTAAACTTAACTCAACGTAATTACCAAGGAGACCCATGAAAGCCATTTATTACACAGCATTTGGAATCCATATCCTCTGTGTTCTTGCAATTTTAGGATTACTTCTCTCCCAGGTAAAGAAGAGCGAGAAGAAGTTAAATCCTGGAGTTCTCCATGCAACCCTTACGGCGTTACTTGCCGGGCTCGTAATGCTTGGTCTATATAGCAAGGTGCATCCGGATCAAGTGCTCAACCATTCAAAATTTGGAATTAAGGGCTTGGTCATTCTGATCATTCTTGGTCTCGGTTACACCAATGTAAAGAAGGCGGTTCTGAAGAATTCGGTATGGGCCACGATGCTTGGACTGACGCTTCTTAACGTAATTATCGCTTCAGCCTGGAATTAAGAATTACGATGAAGAAGTTGGTTGTATTGGCATGCCTCGTGCTGGCCATTCCCAATTTCGCCATTCAAGAAGCTAATGCGCTAGACCCGAATTCGGTAGCCTCAATCTTTGACCGACTCACTTCTAATAAGGAGTTAGCCAATCCTTCAGTGATTGTGATCGATGAAAAGACCGGTGAGATTGTCTTCGAAAAAAATTCAACATCTCCACGTAAGCCGGCCTCGGTATTAAAACTACTGACGGCTACTGCGGCATACACATACTTGCAACCTACTCAGAGATTTACTACATCAGCCTTTGTAGGCACCAAGGCAAAGACTCTTGTTATCCAGGGCTCGCTCGATCCGTGGATCAGCCTGATCCATACTCAGGCCGTGAAAATGGGGAGAACTTCTCTTCCGCGAATTGAATTCAGTACTTTGAACGCGCTCAAGAAAGCCAACAACGGCTCTCTGAGAAATATCACGATCTACTACACAAATCTATATTCGCAAGATGTTGCAAATATTCAAAAGTTTTACTTTAGACATGGAGTGCACGCTGCCATGAAACGAGTAACTACCGAGAATGCGCAATCACTTTCGGCAGATCAAATCTTGTCCTCTGATTCTCCCGAGCTACAGGAAATTCTGGCTTTTACATTAACGTGGAGCGATAACTTACTTGCCGAACGAATTGCCCGTCTGGCATCTGCTGCCGCAGGCCATACCTCTGATGATGCCGGCGTTGCGCAAACTTTTGATGAAGTTCTCAATGGCCTAGGGATAGAGTCAAAAAATTTAGTGACTCAAGATGCCAGCGGACTTTCAAAGTTGAACCGGATTACCGCTAAGCAGGTCGGAACACTTCTTATCAAAATTCGTGAGAATGCAAAGTTCGCACCCCTGATTGGTGGGTTACCTATCGGAGGAATTTCAGGAACTCTTAAAGATAGATTTATCAAAACAGCGCCACAAGCCGTTGGGCTCATTAAAGCTAAGACGGGCACCTTAAATGGAACTTCCAATCTAGCAGGGTACGTTGAAAGCGGAGATCGTGAGTATGCCTTTGTCATTCTCGCTGATCAATTACGTAAGACACATACAGCAGAGAGTCTTGCACGAAATACCGTTGACCGAATCTTGGGAAGAATTGCTTTTCCTATACTTCCTGGAGTTATCGAAGAAGCGCCCGGGCAATTAGGCGTTACAGATCAATTTGGAAATCAGATTACAACCACAAATTAATCGTCGCGATGTTCGCCATCATGGTGCTCACCATCACGATGTTCGCCTTCGCCATCTCCACCACCACGCTTTACTGAATTACCTTGAGGAACGGGAGCAAGAGAACCCGGCACGGATGGCGCAGCTGATGCACTCGATGTGCTCGGTGTCGCTGACGGCAGAGAGATCGAAGTCGTGGCCGCGCTCGCATTTGGTTCATCGTGCGCATTAGCCAAGAAGGCGCCACCCAAAATCGCAACACCAGCGGCTACTGCCACGAGCACTGGCAACTTCTTTTTAGCTTTGCGGGTTCCGGGAGTCGAGTTATCGCCCTCTGATAGTGCGAACCAATCTGGCTTCTTCGGTGTCATTGTGAACCTCTTTCGTTAAAGAAAAGATAAAGGGCGAGGCTGAGAGTAATCTGAGTTTTACCTTCTATATAGGTGTTAATTATCGCTACCCTAAGCGCGTGACAACCCTTCGCGCCTATGTGGCCTTGATGAAATTACGGGTTGTCGAATTACTTATCATCACCACGCTACCCGCCATGGTCTTAGCTCAAAAAGGTCTACCTTCCTTCACCCTGGTGGCTGCAACTCTCATCGGCGGAACGCTCGCTGCTGGGTCATCGAATGCATTTAATATGGTGATTGAAGCTGAGTCCGATGCGTTGATGGCGCGTACATCAAAGCGCCCGTTAGTTCTCGGCACTGTCTCCAAAGTACAAGCAACGGTTTTTGCAACACTTCTTGCAGCGCTTTCACTCGCAATCTTTCAGATTTTCACAACGACACTGGCAACGCTTTTAACGGCGTTAGCAATCTTTTACTACGTTGTTATTTACACAATTATCCTAAAGCCCAATACTGCACAGAACATAGTCTGGGGCGGTGCCGCAGGCTGTATGCCAGTGCTGATCGGCTGGGCTGCAGTTACCGGAGATCTCACATGGGTTCCCGTTGCATTCTTTATGGTGATCTTCTTCTGGACACCACCACATTTTTGGGCACTTGCCATTAAATATAAAGATGATTATTCGGCAGCGGGAATTCCGATGCTGCCATCTGTTTCTACACAAGGTGTTGTCATTAGTCAGATGTGGTTCCACACCATTGCCATGGTGGTCTCATCGGCTGCCATGATTCAACTAGCGCACCTACCTGTCTGGGTATTGTGTGCAACAGTCTTTCTTGGAGCAATCTTTACCTTCCAACTCTTTGCTCTGAAAGAGAATTCAGATAATTACAACAAGATTGCAGCAGGCATCTTCCATTGGTCAATAACATATTTAAGTTTATTTTCGGTATTGCTAGTGGTTGCTCAATTAGTGAGCGCTTGATCTATATCTTTAAGTAGATCATCAACATGCTCAAGGCCAACAGAAAGTCGTAATACCGAAGGCGTAATTCCCATCTCTGCTTGAACCTCAGGGGCTAAGCGACGATGAGTTGTCGATGCAGGATGAGTGATGAGTGATTTGCTATCGCCTAAGTTATTAGAGATATCGATGACGCAGAGCGCATCCATAAAGGCGAAGGCATCTCTCTGACTTCCGGCAAATTCAATACCGATTGTTGTTCCGCCACCGGACATCTGTTTCTTGATGACTTCGCGATCAGGGTGTGATGCCAGACCTGGATAGCGAACGCTCTTGATCTCTTTACGAGTTTCAAGGAACTCGGCAATCTTCTGTGCGTTATCGACCATACGTGTAACACGAAGCTCCATAGTCTCGAGCGACTTAACGAGCACCCAGGCATTGAATGCACTGAGAGAAGGTCCGGTATGGCGTGTAAATGGAATTAACTTCTCATAGATATATTCGAATGATCCAAGTAGAGCGCCGGCAAGTACACGACCTTGTCCATCGATATGTTTTGTTGCTGAATACATGACGACATCTGCACCAAGTGCGAGTGGCTTCTGTAGAACTGGAGAAGCCATTACATTATCAACGATAACTGTTGCGCCCACTTTATGAGCAAGGTCGCTCACGAATCGGATATCGACAATCTCTAACAGCGGATTACTTGGCGTCTCAATAAATACTGCCTTGGTTGGCTGCTTCAGCGCTTTTTCCCAGCCAGCTTTATCATTTGCCTTCACGAGTTCGTAGGTCACACCCCACTTAGGGAGAATTTCAGTGATGACAACGTGACATGAACTAAACATTGAGGCCGATGCAACGATGTGATCTCCGGATTCAACGAGACAGGCAAGGGAAGCAAACATCGCAGCCATTCCCGATCCCGTTGCGACGCAGTGATCGGCTCCTTCGATGGCGGCCAATCTCTTCTCAAACATGGCAACGGTCGGATTATGAAAGCGACTATAAAGAAAGTGATCAGTCTCATCGGTAAAGGAATCAACTGCTTCCTGAGAATCTGCATAAGTAAAACCGCTATTGAGATAGAGAGCTTCAGAAGTTTCGCCGAAACCTGAGCGCGCTAAACCTTCGCGCACCGCCGCAGTTTGGGCGTTAACCTGCCAATTGGGTTCACGACGTTGCGGGTGCTCGTGGTAACCCCAGATCTCTTTGCTCACAGACTTATCTTAAGGTTTACCCCCTATATTGCACATATGACCACCATGGCTATCTCAGTACGCGACCTCAGTAAGAAATATGACTCTGAATTTGCTGTCTCACATGCAAATTTTGAAGTTCCACTCGGCACAATCTGCGGATTTGTTGGCCCTAATGGTGCCGGTAAGACCACAACAATCCGCATGCTTTTAGGTCTGATTTCACCAACAGGTGGAAGTGCAGAAATTCTCGGCCAATCAATTGCACATCCGGCAAAGTACCTCTCACAAGTGGGCGCAATGATTGAAGGACCAGCGTTTTATCCTGCGCTATCTGGAGAAGAAAATCTCAAAGTACTTGCAACTCTTGGCGGATTTCCCATCGAGCGCGTTGCGCAATTGATAAAGGAAGTCGGACTCGAAGGTCGCGGCGGTTCAAAGTATAAAACTTATTCACTCGGAATGAAGCAGCGCTTAGGTATTGCAGCGGCTCTCCTTCCAAACCCTAAAGTTTTGATTCTCGACGAACCAACCAATGGTTTAGATCCTGAAGGAATCCAAGAAGTACGTGATTTGCTGAAACGTTTGGCAAGTCAAGGCACAACGGTTTTTGTCTCATCCCACTTATTATCCGAACTCGAATTAATTAGTGAATATATTGTGATGCTGCGAAAAGGTGAGGTCGTCTTCGCCGGAAGTATGCAGGATCTTCTGCTGGAACAGCAGCCGGTTATTCTGGTTAAGACCGAGAAAGAGTCTGACCTCCAGAAAATTATTGATATCGCACACCGTGATGGCCACCAAGCAACAATCCGATCCGGTGTTGCACATATTGAAGGACCAGCTGAATGGGCGGGCACACTCAATCGCCAAGCCTTTGATGCAGGAATAGTTCTCACTCAACTCGCACCACAACTACCTAACCTCGAAGAGACATTCTTTGAAATGACAGGAGATCGCAAATGATGCGCGTCATCTTCGCCGAATGGCGCAAACTTCGCCGCCCTACTCTCTTCTTCGGAACACTGGGTGCAGCGCTCTTCTTTACCGGCCTTACAACAACCTTTCTCTACTTGATGATTGATTCGCACCGTGGAAATTCAGATCGGGGACGCCAAGTAAGTCGAGAAATATTGAATCTTGCCAGTGGCTCCGTCTATGGATTTGCTTCCGTTGGCGGACTACTTGGAATCATTGCGCTCTGTGTATTTGCGGCGCAAACTGCACAGGAATACACCTATGGAACATTTAGAAATCTGTTGGTGCGCCAGCCTGGTCGAATTCGAATCTTGCTCGGCAAATTGATTGCTATGAAGTTATTTGCACTCATCTTGGTAGCAATTGCTGCGACTGTGAGCATCTCACTTTCCTACTATCTATCTGATCGCGCCAAGGTAACAACGGATTTATGGTTTACCTCAGCTGGTTTCCATGCAATCGGGCAGACGCTTCTCAATGTCACCATCTCGGTTATCTACTTCGGAATTATGGGAATGATTTTGGGATTACTCCTTAGATCTCCAATCTCTGCAATCTCTATCGGTGTGCTCTGGATTCTTATTATTGAGAATCTCCTCGGAGCAGTTAAGCCAGAATTCCTCAAGTGGATGCCGGGCAACCAGCTCACAACAATTGCGCAAGGCGGTAG
>JBAXLF010000039.1:0-9751 GCA_037134955.1 Actinomycetota bacterium
GATTGCGAGAGATCGCGATCTGCCACGAGTGCAATCAACCTCTTTTCGCGCGCACGCTTGACCAACGTTGCGAAAGAGCGGCTGTCGAGTGCGAGTACTTCAAAGCCCATGGATTCACGATGCTGCAGAAACTTTTGGAAGAGCGCTTCGGGTTTAAGTCGCTCAGCAACTGTCACCAATGGAATTCCTAGCGAGCAGAAGTAAGCACCGGCATGATCCCAATTGCCCGAGTGCGGCAGAGCAATCACAACTCCTTCCCCTCGTTTCATCGGCCCAATGAGTAGATCTTCATTGCTAGTTGTGACAGTGCTTTGAATCCGATCTACCGACCAATTTTGAATACGAAATGTGTCGCACCAATAGCGCATATATGAACGCATCGCAGACACCACTAAGGAATTGAGCTCAGTCGCTGATAAATGAGGTTGCACGCGAGCCAAATTAGAACGCAATCTTTGAACGCTCTTTCCGTTGCGCGAGCCCACTAGGTCAGCAATAAACGCGAAGAGTCGATAGGCCACCGATTCGGGTAGGGAGCGCACAATCCACCAACCCAACAGATATGCCAGATAGGAAATTTTCTCGATCAATTCTTCTTCAACCCAACGTAAACCGTACGCATCCGCTGCGCCACAGTAATTGTCCCCAGAATTGCCAGAAGCCAGAAACCAATTGCGAGAGCAAATTGCACATGAAGACCATGTAGACCGACGGCAACGAGAATGATGATGAGTCGCTCAGTGCGTTCAGCGATGCCTACCGAACAGTCCACTCCGAAGCTCTCAGCTTTCGCCCTAATATAGGGAATCAGAAGCCCGGTTACCAAAGTGATCAAGCCGAGATATGACAACTTATCATTGTGGCGAATCAGGGGAATAAGAATTGAAATGGTGATAGCAAAATCAGTGATGCGATCAACGGTGCTATCGAGAAAGCCGCCCCACTTGCTGGGACCGCGATCTGAGATGCGAGCCATTGCGCCATCAAAGAGATCGCTGAGTACAAAGAGTGTTACGACTAGGCTTCCAATGAAGAAAGATTCGCGGGAGAAGAAATAGACGGCGGAGATGACAACTCCACACGCCCCAGAAATCGTCACTGCATCCGGTGTGATTCCTGCGCGAATAGCAGCAGCTGCCACTGGATTAATTAATCGAGTGACTGCGGGCTTGAGTGCGCTACTAATCATCGGCACCATCGTAGGCTTACCCTCATGTCTTCACCTAGTTCTGCGCGTGTGAACCGTATCCACGTGTACGGCCACGTCAGCGCCTCGCCCCAAGCTGTGGCCTCTGCATTCGGCGCTCAGGTAACTACTCATCCTGAAGGCGAATCAGATCTAGCTATCTTTGCAATCAATCCATCGGCGGGAATTGATAACGAGACAATTGCGCATTGGAGCGCTCTCGATGAATTTCAAATTCCCCGACTTGTTGTCGTCAATGGCCTCGACGGTCATGAGATGGATTTTGAGGATGCAGTCATGGTCGCAAATCGAGTCTTTGACCAACTCGTGACTCCCTATTTAGTTTTACACGATGATGGTGGAGAACCAGCGGCGCTGATTCGTTTACAAGATCTGCACATCATCGATTACTCAACTAATCCTCCTGCAATTCGTGACAGTGATGCTGAGCACGAGGAGCTGGTCCGCGAATTTCGCGACGAATATCTTGAGATGATGGCCGAGATGGAAGATGGCGGATTTGCTGCAGGAATTATCTTCCCTGCCATACCAATAAATCTCGCTAAAGGTATTGGCGTAGATATTGTTCAAGAATTTATTGATTCGCTACCAAGCAGCAGCTAACTCTTCTCGCGTCATAGTGAGTAGTTGTGGCAGTACCTTTGTCTTGCCAATAATCGGCATGAAATTTGCATCTCCGGACCAGCGCGGGACTATATGTTGGTGAATGTGTGCGGCAACTCCGGCGCCTGAAATTGCACCTTGATTCATTCCCAAATTAAATCCATCTGCATTGGAAACTTTCCGGACCGTCTTCATCGCATGGGAACTCAGATCCGTTATCTCGTAACGTTCCGCATCGGATAGATCGGTTAGGTCTGCGACATGTCGGTATGCGCATACGAGTAAGTGTCCCGGATTGTAGGGATAGAGATTCATGACGACATAGGCGGTCTTGCCTCGCGCAACTATCAGTCCTTCTTCATCGCTCAACTGTGGAATTCGGCAGAATGGACATTCCACATCATTACTCTCGAGGGGACGATTCTCGCCACGTAGATAATCGAGGCGATGTGGCGCCCACAAACGTTGCCAACCGTCGGGCATTCCTGCGCCATCAATCTGCGACATTGCTATACCTGCAGTCGCTCAGCGACAGTCTTTCTAATTTCGGCAATCGCATCGGCGATAGGAATTCCATTCTTCTGTTCGCCATTGCGATAACGGAAGGAGACTGCGCCAGCCTGCATATCTTCCTCGCCAGCGATGACCATAAATGGAATCTTCTGCATCTGTGCATTTCGAACTTTCTTCTGCATACGATCATCTGAGAAGTCCATTTCGGCACGAATGCCAGCAGCCTTCATCGATGTAATAACGCCGTTAAGGTAATCAGAGAATGTATCGGCCACTGGAATTCCGATAACTTGCACTGGGGCTAGCCATGGAGGAAATGCTCCTGAATAGTGCTCGGTTAAGACACCGAAGAATCGTTCGATGGAACCAAAGAGTGCACGGTGAATCATGACTGGACGTTGACGAGAACCATCGGCTGCTGAGTATTCGAGTTCGAATCGTTGTGGAAGTTGGAAATCAACTTGGATCGTTGACATCTGCCAGGTGCGACCAATCGCATCTTTCGCTTGTACCGAGATCTTCGGTCCGTAGAAGGCGGCTCCACCTTCATCGAGAACTAATTCAAGGTTCTGCGCAACCGCTGCTTTGCGTAATGATTCTGTGGCCTCAATCCAATCAGCATCTTCGCCCACGGATTTCTCGGGGTTACGTGTAGATAGTTCGAGGTAGAAATCCTCGAGGCCATAGTCGCGCAAAAGATTGAGTACGAAAGTTAAGAGTGAATCGAGTTCGCCGGCCATCTGCTCTTTAGTGCAGTAGATGTGTGCATCATCTTGAGTGAAACCGCGGGCGCGAGTGATTCCATGTAAAACACCGGATTTTTCGTAGCGGTAGACGGTGCCGAATTCAAAGAGGCGCAACGGAAGTTCGCGGTACGAACGTTGACGTGCCTGGAAGATGAGATTGTGGAATGGGCAGTTCATCGGCTTCATGTAGTACTGCTGTCCAGCGCGCTTGATAGTTCCATCGGCGTGGAGCTCTTCATCGAGAATCATCGGTGGGTACATACCCTCCGAATACCAATCTAAGTGGCCCGACTTTTGGAAGAGTGCAGCTTTTGTCAGATGTGGTGAATATACAAACTCGTAACCTTCTTCTTCGTGGCGCAGACGCGAATAATCTTCCATCGCGCGACGGATAATTCCGCCCTTCGGATGAAATACCGCAAGACCTGAACCGATTTCCTCGGGGAATGAGAAGAGATCAAGTTCCTGACCTAGTCGGCGATGATCACGTTTCTCAGCCTCGGCTAATAGTTCGAGGTATCCGTTGAGTTCATCTTGAGATGGCCACGCAGTTCCATAAATACGTTGCAACATGGGATTCTTTTCAGAACCGCGCCAATAAGCTGCAGCACTTCGCATCAATTTAAATGCGGGAATATGTTTTGTCGAAGGTAGGTGTGGTCCACGACAGAGATCTGACCAGACAGGTTGGCCATCGCGTCCTAAGTTGTCATAGATCGTAAGTTCGGCGCCACCGACTTCTACGTTGGTCTCATCAGTTCCGCCACCTTTGATGCCGATGAGCTCGCATTTATATGGCTCGTGCGCCAATTCTTTCAGAGCATCTGCCTCGGTGGTCACGCGTCGCTTAAATCGCTGACCTTCCTTAACAATCTTGCGCATCGCGCTTTCAATTTTTTCCAGATCATCTGGATTGAAGGGAGTTTGCGGGTCGAAGTCATAATAAAAACCATCGGTGATGGGTGGGCCAATACCTAATCGAGTTTGTGCAAATACCTGTTGTACCGCTTGCGCCATGACGTGCGCGGTCGAGTGGCGCAACACTGCCAAACCTTGTGGCGATGAAATCGATACACCTGCAACGACATCGCCATCGGCTAAATCGGTCCATAGATCCTTAAGAACGCCATTGATGGTGCAGACGACGATCTCTTTATTTTCGGCGAAGATATGTGTTGGTCGTTGATCTGATTCGACGCTGCGGGCAGCGCCATCGACAGTAATCGAGATCAATGACATGCCCCTAGCCTACCGAAACCGGTTGCGAGTGGGCTCGAATTTGCGCTTCTAAGTCGCGTGAAGCATCTCCCATCTTCAATTTCATATCCCCGATATGAGAAATTGGCTGTGCAATACGCAAACTCGAGAGCATAAATCCGGATTCAACCTCGGGGATTTCTGAGACATGGATCGTGCGCACTTTGACGCCACACTCCTCAATAGCAATCGCCCTGACAACGCCCGGCAAAATGCCGGCCGATATAGGTGAGGTCACCCATTCTCCAGAAATCAGTAATACTAAATTCGCAGTTGCTGTCTCAGTAATTTCATTGTGGGCATTGAAGAGAATCGGTTCATGGAACCCCTCATCATGAGCCGCCTTCATTAAGGCAAATCGATCATCATAGGGAAATCTCTTATGGATAGATCCGACAACTGTCTGACTATAAAAATTCAAAAAGGCTGGTCCTTCTTGCTCTATGTATTCGTTGTGCTCGATGTGGAATATATTCTCGCCGAAACAGATCCTTAATCGCCCCACGGAATGTGGCCTTTCGCGAGTAACCCGCAGAATTTCGGTGCGGATGAATTCCTCGCCAGGCATAGTGATACCCAGTTCTCGAGCCGAACTCACTGCACGTCTCATATGGCGACCGAGTGCGATAGGTGCTCCATCGACGGTTTTGATGGTTTCAAAGATCCCCTCTGATTTCGGAAAACCATGTGAATCCAATTCAACTTGGTTCATAGTTCACCGCCCGCAATTGAAATCAGGTGCCGCGCCTTTAATTGCGTCTCTTCCCATTCAGATGCAGGATCACTCCCCCACGTAATTCCGGCACCAGTGCCGAATCTCAAAACTGAATCACCGACGCTCCAAAATGTTCGAATCGCAACGGACAACTCAGCACGGTCTCCGTGTATCCAACCCAAAGTTCCGCAGTATGGTCCGCGTTCTTTCTCGTTCTCCTTAATAATCTTTACCGCCGCACTCTTTGGTGCTCCACTGACCGATCCTGGGGGCATCGTTGCGTCGAAGATTTCACTCCAAGTAATTCCGGATCTGAGTTGCCCTGCCACATCCGAAACTAGATGGGTTAATCCCGGATGCTTCTCATGCCTAAATAGCTCAGCGACCTCTACGGTTCCAGGTTGGCAGATACGCCCCAAGTCATTGCGCATCAAATCAACAATCATCAGATTTTCAGCTTTATCTTTCTCGCCGAAGGTTTCTTCGTTGCGAGTAATAGTCCCCTTTATCGGTGAGGTGATGATCGTTGAACCAGTTCTACTCAGAAATCTTTCCGGTGAGGCCGAAGCAATCTCGAGTTCCTTAAGACACAAGAATGCGGCATAGGGCGCAGGATTTCCCACTAATAACTGAGAAAACAATCCGGCCAGTGAATGGTTCTTTCTATCGATCGTCTGGTGCAACTGACGACAGGCGTTGACTTGGTAGACACCACCTGCAGCTATCGCTTCTCGGATCGTCGACACATATGCCATGTAATCCATCTGATCATGTGAGGTGATCCAAGCTTTTGTTAATCGATCCCAATTCTGAGTCGGAAATTGCGCTTCTTTTACATCGGCAAATCGTGCGAAAATTGATTTACCTTCAAATGTTTTTACGACAGCCCAGAAGCGACCATCATCGAGTTGTGAAGCATCATCGGTAACTTCCTTGAGATTGGTCGCATGAATTTCACCCATCCAGAATTGCGATTCGCGTCCAAACATGGGGCAAGGCTACGCATATAAATACCACGAATGCCCAATAGAAATCTGCGCTTTGGCACTTAAGCCCGCTCTGCGCTAGATTTGCCCCTGCACAAAATGCGGACGTAGCGCAGCTGGTAGCGCGGAACCTTGCCAAGGTTCAGGTCGCGGGTTCGAACCCCGTCGTCCGCTCGGATTAACCGCCGCTTCGAATTTATTTTCAGGTGGCGGTTTGTCTATGGTCGGATGGCCGAGAGGCGAGGCAAGGGACTGCAAATCCCTCTACACGGGTTCAAATCCCGTTCCGACCTCCAGAAGTTCTTTCAAAAGAAGAACTAATGGTTGAGCACTACAATTTCATATACCAAAACTGAATATACCTAGGACGATTGGCTCAGCGGTAGAGCACCACATTGACATTGTGGGGGTCACTGGTTCGATCCCAGTATCGTCCACATCATGGTGGCTCTCCTTTCCGGGTTTCTCGCGAGCCTCTCGCTCATAATCGCAATCGGTGCACAGAATGCCTACGTCATCAAACAGGGTCTTCTCCGTAGCCACGTAGCTCTGGTCGTACTTTTCTGTTCAGTCGCTGATGCCTTTTTCATTGTTCTCGGTGTTGGTGGCCTGGGAACTTTCGTGCAATCACAACCTCGAGCCCTTGAATATATCCGTTGGTTTGGCGTTGCCTACTTAACGTGGTTTGGCATCAAGAGCGTTCGTGCTGCTTTCTCAACGCAATCGCTTACAGTCGCTACATCTGAAAATCAGACCGCGGGTAAAGTCCTAATCTCGCTGATTACTTTCACATTCCTTAATCCCCATGTTTACCTCGACACAGTAATTCTCTTGGGCAGCATCGCAAATCAATTCTCGACCCATCGCTGGTTATTCGCGCTCGGGGCATCTACGGCCAGCGTTCTCTGGTTTACAACTATCGGTTTTGGGGCGCGAGCCGCGTCGAAATATATGACCCGACCGATCTTCTGGAAGATTCTTGATTCTGTCATCGCGGCAATTATGTTCTCAATCGCGATTACTTTAGCTTTCTATAAATTTAGTTAGCGCTCTTTCGGCTTAAGTAGAGAATCCCTAGGGCAACCGTTGCGATTCCAAGATAGCTCTGAACGACCAACTTTTCACCAATGACGACAGCAGCTAATACCGTCGCTGTAGCCGGCTCGGCTAATACCACCGTAGCTGCCAGGCTGGATTCGATCCGCTTAAGACCGAACATAAAGAGGATGTAACCCACTGACGTTGTAATGAGTCCCAACCATAAGACAGTAAAGAACCCTTTGCTCGTGAGAATCCATATTGGGCTCTGCGTAAAGAGAAAGGGGAAACTGACAAGTGCAGCAACACCAAAAGTTGTCGCTGTAAGCCAAATATCTTGCGCACCTCGAGCAAGTGATCGGCGGCAGACGACGTTAAAGACTGCAAAACCAAAACCAGCCAAAACTGCAAGGGCAACACCTTTTCCATTGAAGGATGCAATGCCATGCGCGGTTCCAACCAGAACGATTCCGAGAATTGTGATTGCCGTTCCTAAGTACCAACTCTTCTGGGGTTTCTCGCGCATCAAGACAAAGGCAACCAACGCTGACAGAGTTGGAGCAGCACCTAACGCCGTCACTGTTGCAATAGCGATACCGGTTGAATGCACTGCGCTAAAGAATGTGAGTTGGTACATGCCGATACCAGCGCCACAGATAATGAGATCTCGCAGCGGCATTCGAATCTCGCCACGGGTCTTCTTCTGAAATGAGGCGAAGATAAAGAGGAAGAGCGAACCACAGATCAGGCGCGCTGATGCAACGGCCACCGGTGAAATATCTGGAACTCCCAATTGCTGCGTCGTGCCCGTTGTTCCAAAACAGAGCGCTGCACCGAGGACTGCAAATATTCCAGCCCTCTGCTTGGTAGTACGCATTAGGCGAGGATACTCGTAGGATGCTCGCATGACCTTTCGCGCCGTGAAACCAATTGATGGAAGCTCGTACGGAGCAGAGATTGCAGAAAATACCAAAGCAGAAGTTGATTCGCTGATAGAGCTAGCTGCTGCAACATCGGCTTCACTTGCGCAACAATCTCCGGCTGAACGTGCCGCGTTATTACGCGCGATTGCCGCTGCGATTGAGTCAACCCGAGAGACTCTTATTGAAACTGCCTGCGCAGAAACCGCTCTTCCTGAAGCCCGTATCGCTGGTGAAGTAACGCGAACCTCAGTGCAGTTTGAACTCTTCGCCCGACTTGTAGAAAGCGGCAGACACTTAGCCGTTGTTATCGATAAAGCAGATCCGAATTACTCTCCTGCACCACGTCCTGATATTCGAAAGATGAATCAGCCACTTGGCGTTGTCGCAATCTTCGCCGCAAGTAACTTCCCACTTGCCTTCTCCGTCGCAGGCGGAGATGCCGCATCTGCAATTGCAGCAGGAAATCCCATCGTTGCTAAGGCGCATCCATCACATCCCAATACATGCGCCATTGTCGAGAAGGCCATCAAATCTGCACTCACGCAATGCGGCGTCTCGCCAAACGCTTATTCCGTTGTTCAAGGGACAGATCCACACATTACACACTGGTTGGCGCAACATCCTGCTATCACCGCTGTTGGTTTCACAGGCTCTGAAACTGTCGGACGAATTCTCGTAGATCTCGGAGCTCGTCGCACCAATCCAATTCCGGTCTATGCCGAGATGGGAAGTCTCAATCCCGTATTTGTCACACAGAAGGCGATAGATGAACGTTCGGAGGCTCTGGCCAAAGGTCTAGTTGATTCAGCGCTCATGGGATCTGGCCAATTCTGCACAAAACCTGGCCTTATCTTCGCTCCCGCGGACTCAGCATTTATCGCAACAATGAAATCGCATTTAGCGAGCTTGAGCGTTGCTCCCCTCTTGAGTAAAACCATTGCAGATCGTTACTCGGCTGCAATTACTGCTCTTACATCGAGCGGCAAGATTGAGATTGCAACTGGTGTGGCACAGACAGAGGGTTTTGCAGCAACTCCCACAATCTTCTTTACAGATTGGCAAACCGCCTCAAAAAATAGCTCACTCCTCGAAGAACATTTCGGACCTACCACCGTGGTTATCACATGTGAGGAAGAGCAGTATCCAGAGATTGCATCTGCGCTGCATGGACAACTGACTGCGACAATCCACGGTACGGATGCAGATCGCGTTTCAGACCTGGTCTCCGTCCTGAAAGAGAAGGCTGGTCGCGTTATCTGGAATGGTTTTCCTACAGGGGTTGCCGTGACATCTGCGATGAATCATGGTGGTCCGTGGCCAGCATCTTCCTCATTCACCACATCTGTCGGAACTGATGCGATCTATCGATTTATGCGCCCGGTTGCTTATCAAGGATTCTCACAAGCTGCATTGCCAGAACCGCTTCACGATGCAAATCCTTGGTCGGTACCTCAAACAATCAATTAGACAATAAATCCATTAGGAAAAGGATCAGCAGGGTCGAGTAGCCAGGTTGCTTCACCCATTACCCAGGCACGGCCCGTAATCATCGGAACGATGGCATCAAAATTTCCCACTTTGGTATGTTCCTTGATTCTGCCCTGAAAATGCGAACCAATCCACGACTCATTATTGAGAACATCGCCATCTTTAAATTCACCACGAGCAACCATTTGGGCTAGCCGCGCACTTGTACCGGTACCGCACGGTGATCGATCAAACCAGCCAGGATGGATTGCCATCGCATTCCGCCAATGCAACGG
>JBAXLF010000040.1:0-9366 GCA_037134955.1 Actinomycetota bacterium
AACATTCCGAGTGAGGCAAGTACAGCTACAGGTGCGAGCACCCAGAACATCACCGCTTCAGGCGTTTGAATAGTCAACATTACTTCTCAGCCTGACTTGGATGAGATTCCTTTACATCACCGTTGTAATAGTTGGTATCTGTCATTCCTGGATACATTGGGTGAGGGGGCGCGAGCATTCCTTGGCGCAATGGAGCAAGGAGATCTTCCTTTTCGAAGATCAACTTCTCGCGCTTATCGTCGGCGAGTTCGTACTCATTTGTCATGGTCAACGCACGAGTTGGACACGCTTCAACGCAGAGACCACAGAAGATGCAACGAAGATAATTAATTTGATAGACCGCACCATGACGTTCGCCCGGTGACATCTGATTTCCCGGAGTGTTATTTCCACCTTCAACGAAGATTGCATCTGCTGGACATGCCCAAGCACAGAGTTCGCACCCGATACATTTTTCTAGCCCATCTGGATGGCGATTAAGTTGGTGACGTCCATGGAATCGTGGCTGTGTTGGAGCCTTCACATCTGGATACTGAACTGTCTGATTCTTCTTAAACATAGTTGAGAAGGTGACCCAGAATCCCTTTGCTTGTTGCACAAGGGAAGCCGGACCTGGTTGTTCAACTTCGGTAAAGGGAACGGAGTTGATATCAGCTTGTCCAGAACTCTTCTTCTCCACGTCAATCTTTTCATTGAAGTCAGTCATTACTTGCCTCCTGAAACATTGATGGATTGAACGTTAGGTAGTGAAGGAACTGGAAAGTTAGGTGTTTCACCTTCAGGAAGTGGAGTTGTACGGACCTTCTGCTTATTGCGCTCGAAGACGCTGCTGATTGCCATCACGATGATGACGATGCCAGCTGCAAAGGCGATGATGGCAACTCGTGGTGCATTCTGCTGTTGTAGAACCCGAAGAGTTGCCACAATCAAAATCCATACGAGTGAGACGGGAATTAAAACCTTCCAGCCAAACTTCATAAATTGGTCGTAGCGAAGACGTGGAAGAGATCCACGAAGCCACATAAAGATAAAGAAGAAGAAGTTCACTTTGAGTAAGAACCAGATAAAGGTGAACCAGCCGCCCAACCATTGTTCTGTAAAGCCAAGTCCTGGAAGTGCGTGATATCCACCAAGGAAGAGCGTTGTGGCAAGAGCGGATACTGCAATGATGTTGACGTATTCAGCCAAGAAGAAGAGTGCGAACTTAAGAGAAGAGTACTCAGTGTGGAATCCACCGACGAGTTCGCCTTCGGCCTCAGCCAAGTCAAATGGTGCGCGGTTGGTTTCGCCCACCATGGAAATCACATAGATAACAAAGGATGGGAATAGCACGACGGCATTCCAGATGTGTTGATGCTGTGAGGCAACGATGTCAGAGGTCGACATTGATCCGGCGTAGATAAAGACTGCAACAAGTGAGAGACCCATCGCGACTTCATAAGAAATAACTTGGGCGCTTGAGCGAAGTCCACCCAGTAATGGATAGGTAGAACCAGAAGACCAACCGGCAAGAACAACGCCATAGACACCGATAGATGTAACAGCGAGAATATAAAGAACACCCACTGGAAGATCAGTGAGTTGCAGCGCAGTCTTATGTCCAAAGAGGCTGACAACGCCTGTCATAGGAATTACTGCGAAGGCCATAAAGCACATTGCAGTTGCAATAATCGGCGCAATAATGAATACAACTTTATCGGCAGCTGCCGGAATGATGTCTTCCTTGAGCGCCAGCTTTACGCCATCTGAAAGTGATTGCAATAAACCAGCTGGACCAACGCGGTTAGGACCAGTACGTAGCTGCATCTTTGCCAGCACGCGACGTTCGGTCCAGACAGCCATCAGAGTTGAGACAACGCAGATGGCAAAGACCAATACTGCTTTGACAGCAATCAGCCACCCTGGATCGTTTCCTAGAAGTTGCGCAGTTGTCATGCCTTCACCACCGTTACTACCTCGCCATGAACCGCATTCAGTGCAACAAGTGCTTGCGATGCAAATGAATTACGCGGAATCCAGACTGCATCATCGTGAATATCTTCGACAAGTACTGGAATTGTGATCGAACCGTGCGCATTGGAGACGCGGACTTGCTGTCCTGTTACAACACCAATTGCAGTGGCGCGCTTTGGTGAGATGACGACAACTGTTGGGCGGCGTGTACCGGCCAAATTATCTTCACCCTTTTGCAGAGTTCCCATATCAAGTAAGCGACGCCATGAAGTAAGCAGCGCTTCATTTCCGGTCACTGACTGTGGAGCAACTGGTGAAACTGGAGCAAGCTGTACGCGCGCGCCATCCCATTTTCCAAGTTGATTAAATTCGCGAGCTGCGGCGGTGACTGTGCCCAACATAATGGATTCACCCATCGCATCTGCAATCATCGAGAGAATTCGAACATCGCTGCGGTGATGTGAATCTGCAACTGCTTCATCAAAGGCGCGGGCGCGGCCTTCCCAGTTTAAAAAGCTTCCGCTCTTTTCAGTAATTGCCGCAACCGGAAGAACCACATCGGCAACTGCTGTAATTGAACTTGGTGCAATTTCAAGTGAGACCACAAATGAGTTCGTGAAAGCTTCCAGAGCGTTGCGCCCTGCTGGAAGATCGTGTGCATCGACGCCACCGATAACAACTGCATCGAGTTCGCGTGCAGCAAGTGATTCAATAATTTCTGTAGATGTGCGACCTGGTGTTGCAGGAAGTGAATCCACGCCCCACGCTGCTGCGATATCTACACGAGCTGCCGCATCTGCAACGGGGCGACCACCTGGAAGAAGTGTGCCGAGTGCACCAGCTTCAAGCGCACCGCGTTCGCCTGCGCGACGTGGAATATAAGCAATCTTTGCGCCGGTCTTTGCAGATAACGCTGCTACTGCTGAGAAGAGCCCTGCGCTTTCCGATGCGCGTTCTCCGACAAGGATGACTGACTTTGCAGTGAGTGGAAGGTTTGCAACTGCGGCAGCTTCTGCTCCCGGTGCAACTTTGATGAACTCTGCCTTCAGCTTATCCATGGCAATCGAGCCCTTTGTGGCAACTGCAGAAACTTTGAGTCCACGCTTCTTAAAGTTCTTATTGAGGCGCAAGAAAACTATTGGTGACTCTTCTTCTGGTTCGAAGGCAACGAGTGCAACGTGATCTGCGGTATCGATATCGCGATAGGTAGTTGATGAACCGACGACGTGAGCTGCTAAGAAATCGCGCTCTTCATCAGATGTAACGCGAGCCCGGTAATCAATATCGTTTGTGCCAAGTGCGATACGCGCAAACTTTGCATATCCATAAGCATCTTCAGTTGTAACGCGGCCACCTGTGAGTACAGCGGCGCGCTTTCCTTTGAGTCCGGCAGCTGCTGCTGCAAGTGCCTCTGGCCATGATGCTTGAACGAGAACGCCTTCTGCATTACGAACTAGTGGATGAGTTAAACGATCAAGTGCTGTCACATATTTAAATGCCCAGCGACCCTTATCGCAGTTCCACTCTTCATTGACTGATGGGTCATCTCCTGCGAGGCGACGCAGTGTCTTGCCGCGACGTACATCGGTGCGCATATCGCAACCAGATGCGCAGTGTTCGCATGCTGATGGAGTTGAAACTAAATCGAATGGGCGTGCACGGAAACGGTAAGAAGCGCCAGTAAGGGCACCGACTGGGCAGATCTGCACAGTGTTACCTGAGAAGTAAGATTTAAAGGGATCGTTCTCGTAGATACCAACTTGCTGCAACGCACCACGTTCGTTCAAGGTAATAAATGGATCGGATGCAATCTGTTCAGAGAAACGGGTACAACGCGCACAGAGCACGCACCGTTCGCGATCGAGAAGAACTGAAGATGAGATATTGATTGGCTTTTCAAAGGTGCGCTTATAACCATCGAGGCGCGCATCTGGTCGACCATTGCTCATCGCCTGGTTCTGCAATGGACATTCGCCACCTTTATCGCAGACTGGGCAATCGAGTGGGTGGTTACCAAGGAGAAGCTCCATCACACCTTTCTGCGCCTTATCGGCAACAGGTGATGTCAGCTGTGTCTTTACAATCATGTTTGGTTCTACAGGAATTGTGCAAGAAGCCTGTGGCTTGGGAAATGCGCGACCGTTGATTTCAATATCGACAAGACATTGGCGACAGGCACCGACAGGATCAAGAAGTGGGTGATCGCAGAAACGTGGGATCTGAATTCCCAACTTCTCTGCTGCGCGAATTACGAGAGTTCCCTTAGGAACAGTGACTTCAAAACCATCGATAACGACGGTGATCATCTCAACTGCAACAGCTGACTCTTGTGTCGTTGTCATTACTGTGACGCTCCCACAAAGAGGGTTGATTTCACGGGATCGAATGGGCAGGCACCGTTTGTCACGTGTGCGATGTATTCGTCGCGGAAGTACTTGATCGAAGATGTAATCGGGCTAGTCGCTCCATCACCGAGTGCACAGAATGAACGGCCCATGATGTTGTCGCAGAGATCGAGCAACTTCTCGAGATCTGCTTCAGTGCCAGTTCCATTTTCTAGATCGCGCAAAATTTGTACCAACCACCATGTGCCTTCGCGACATGGTGTGCACTTACCGCAGGACTCGTGCTTGTAGAACTCGGTCCAGCGAAGTACGGCGCGAACAACACAGGTTGTCTCATCGAAAATCTGTAGCGCCTTTGTACCGAGCATCGAACCTGCTGCTGCAACGCCTTCATAATCCAATGGGATATCTAGGTGCGCATCGGTAAAGAGCGGAGTAGAAGATCCACCCGGTGTCCAGAACTTGAGCTGATGTCCGGTTCGGACTCCCCCTGCGAGTTCCAGAATTTCACGCAGTGTGATTCCAAGTGGCGCTTCGAATTGTCCGGGGTTATTGACGTGGCCTGAAAGTGAGTAGAGCGTTGCGCCCTTTGACTTTTCGGTACCCATTGATTGGTACCACTCTGCACCATTGTTGATGATGGCTGGTACAGATGAAATGGATTCAACGTTATTAACAACTGTTGGACGGGCATATAAACCGGCAATTGCAGGAAATGGTGGGCGCAAACGTGGTTGGCCGCGGAAACCTTCGAGTGAATCAAGCAACGCTGTCTCTTCACCGCAGATATATGCACCGGCTCCGATATGGAGCGTGACATCAATTCCATTTCCGAGGTGTCCAGCTTTATAGGCATCTTGTATTGCGGCATTGACGCGACGCACAACGTGTGTGACTTCGCCGCGGATATAGATAAATGCACGCTCTGCACGGATTGCGTGGCAGGCGATGATGCATCCTTCGATGAGTACATGTGGGTTAGCCATCAAGAGTGGTGTGTCTTTACATGTGCCTGGTTCAGATTCATCAGCGTTAACAACTAAGTAGTGATCTTTATTATCGCCTTGTGGGATAAAGCCCCACTTCATCCCGGTTGGGAATCCTGCACCACCACGACCGCGAAGTCCTGAATCTTTTACGAGTTGAATCACTGCATCAGGGTCCATCGCAAGCGCTTTCTTAGAAGCGGTATATCCACCATTACGTGTGTATGCCTCGATGGTAAATGAATCTGCTTCATCCCAATGTGCAGAAAGGACAGGAGTTAACTTTGACATTACTTACCTTCCTTCGAAAGCTTAAGTCCGAGAAGTGTTGGTCCGCCTGCTTGCACACCTTCGCGCGCTAAACCATCGTCGAGACCAGCCAGCACTGCAGATGCCTCTTTATAAGTAACAAGTTTGTTAGGTCCACGTGTAGGTGCAGGTGGATTTCCTGCACGCGCTCCATCGACTAGCGACTTCGCAGATTCAACTGTCTGGTTGTCGTAGAACTCCCAGTTGGCCATGACTACAGGTGCATAATCGCACGCTGCATTACATTCGATATGTTCGAGTGAAACTTTTCCATCGGCGGTGACGCCATCGTTTTCAATCCCGAGGTGCTCTTTGAGTGCAGAGAAGATTGCATCTCCACCCATTACCGCACATAAAGTATTGGTGCAGACACCTACGTGGTACTCACCTACTGGACCGCGCTTATATTGCGTATAGAAAGTTGCAACAGCAGAAACTTCGGCAGTTTCAATTGCCAGAATTTCTGCAATGGTCTCAATACCTTCATTGGTGACATATCCAGAAACTGATTGCACATAGTGAAGTAGAGGCATGATGGCCGAACGGCTACGTGGGTAGCGCTTAATAATTGTCTGCATAAGATCGCGATCGAGAGTCATCGGTCAACGCCTCCCATAACTGGATCAATAGATGCAACTGCACCGATGATGTCAGCGACCATGCCGCCTTCGCTCATCGCAGATGTTGATTGCAAATTGTTAAATGATGGTTCGCGGAAATGCATGCGATACGGACGAGTTCCGCCATCGGAGACAACGTGTGCCCCAAGTTCGCCACGTGGAGATTCCACTGCGACATAGACCTGACCTGCTGGCACGCGGAAACCTTCGGTAACAAGTTTGAAGTGGTGAATCAACGATTCCATCGATGAACCCATGATTTCGCGAATGTGATCGAGTGAATTTCCAAGTCCATCTGCGCCCAGTGCAAGCTGCGCTGGCCAAGCAATCTTCTTATCGGCAACCATCACTGGTTGTCCCTCAAGCTTGTCGAGCTTATCGGCAGCTTGTTCGATGATACGAAGTGATTGTTCGAGTTCGGCCATACGCACTAAGAAACGACCGTACACATCTGCAGTATCTGCAGTGATGACATCGAATTCATAATTTTCATAACCACAGTACGGCTGCATCTTGCGTAGGTCCCAAGGCAGCCCTGCAGAGCGAAGTACCGGACCGGTAACGCCGAGCGTTGTACATCCGGCTAGATCTAAGTAACCAATACCTTCGGTGCGCTTCATCCAGATGGTGTTACCGATAAGCAGCTTGGCATTATCTTCAAAGTTCTTCCGCAGTTTTGTAACGAGATCGCGGATCTTGACTGTCATTCCTGCAGGTAGATCTTGTGAAACACCACCTGGGCGGATATAGGCCATATTCATACGAAGGCCAGTGATCTCTTCGAAGGCATCAAGCACAATTTCGCGATCGCGGAAAGCAAAGAACATTGGCCCCATAGCGCCGAGTTCGAGTGCGCCGGTACCAAGAGCAACCATGTGTGAAGAGATGCGGTTGAGCTCCATCATCAGAACGCGAATCACAGATGCGCGCTCTGGAATATCGTTGGTAATTCCAAGCAACTTTTCAACAGCTAAGCAGTAGGCAGTCTCATTAAAGATCGGTGACAAGTAATCCATACGAGTGACAAAGGTGACTGCCTGAGTCCAGTTACGGAACTCGATGTTCTTCTCGATACCAGTGTGTAGATAGCCAATACCTGTACGTACTTCAGTAACTGTCTCGCCTTCAAGTTCGAGAACTAAGCGAAGCACACCGTGTGTAGATGGGTGCTGTGGACCCATATTGACGATGATGCGTTCTTCTTTAGATTCGCCAATTTCAGAGACGAGTGAATCCCAATCGCCACCAGTAACTGAGAAGACTGTGCCCTCAGTTGTTTCGCGTGAGGATGCGTATGGATCAGAATAAATAGTCATCGGTAGCTCCGGCGGTTAGATGGCGCAGGAGTTGTCGCACCTTTGTACTCAACGGCAATTCCACCGAGTGGATAATCCTTACGCTGTGGATGTCCATCCCAATCATCGGGCATCAAGATGCGAGTAAGACCTGGGTGGCCATCGAAGATGATTCCAAACATGTCGAATGTTTCGCGCTCATGCCAATTATTTCCAGCCCAGACTTCAACAAGAGATGGAATATGTGGATCAAGTTCTGATGTGGCAACTTCTAGGCGAATGCGTTGGTTCTTAGTCAAAGAGAGAAGTGGATATAAAGCAACGAGTTCGGCGCCTGTGCGATCTGGGTAGTGCACACCAGAGACGCCCATACACATTTCAAATTTCAAGGTATCGCGCAAGATAAAGGCGACCTCAACAAGACGTGACTTCTTAATATGAAGTGTGAGTTCGCCGCGATCGACAACGACGCGAGTAATGGCATCTGCAAAATCTGGGTATGCGCGCTCGAGATCATCGGCAACGTCATCGAAATATCCACCGAATGGTCGCTCAGTGGAACCAGTGGATGCAGCTAGGCGAACCAGCCCACCATAACCTGATGTATCTCCAGTGCCTTTAGCCCCGAACATACCTTTCTGATCTTCGCTCATTTAGCCAGTAGCCCCGTCATCTGAATTGTTGGCTTGGCATTGAGTGCAGCAAGTTCAACTTCCTTGATAATCGCTTCGCGATTTGGACCGAGCTTGGTATCGCCAATAAGAGTGTGCAGCTTGATGATTGCATCCATCAACTGTTCTGGACGAGGTGGACACCCTGGTAGATAAATATCAACCGGAACAACGTGATCAACGCCTTGCACGATTGCATAGTTATTAAACATTCCACCAGAAGATGCACATGCGCCCATTGAGATAACCCACTTTGGCGCTGTCATTTGATCATAAATCTGTCGTAGTACTGGCGCCATCTTCTGCGATACGCGACCAGCAACGATCATGAGATCTGCTTGGCGAGGAGATGCGGAGAAACGTTCCATTCCGAAACGAGAAATATCATGCTTAGGTGCTGAACCCAGCGCCATCATTTCGATTGCGCAACAGGCCAGACCAAATGTTGCCGGCCATACTGAACTCTTGCGCATGTAACCGGCAAGACCTTCAACTGTTGAGAGAAGAATTCCGCTTGGTAATTTATCTTCTAGACCCACGAATTAATCCCATTCCAATCCACCGCGACGCCACACATATGCATATGCGACGAAGACTGTTGCAATAAAGATTGCCATCTCAACTAATCCAAAGAGACCGAGCTTGTCGAAGGTAACTGCCCACGGATAGAGAAATACGATTTCAATATCGAAAACGATAAAGAGCATCGCAGTTAGGAAGTACTTAACGGGAAAGCGTCCACCTTGCAGAGCTTGCGGTGATGGTTCGATTCCGCACTCGTAGGCTTCAAGCTTTGCGCGGTTATATCGCGCAGGGCCAGTAACGGCTGCGATACCCACAGAGAATGCGGCGAAACCAAAGCCGATGGCAAACATCACCACAATAGGTATGTATGGATTGGCGCTCACAGGCGAAATCCTAAGCGTTTGCCGTTGCGCATTTAACCGTTACGGCTTGCGCGCTTTGTGAACTGCGACAACTCCACCAGTCAGGTTCTTCCAGCTGACATCCACCCATCCGGCAGCCTTGATCTTGGCGGCGAGCGCCGCTTGGTCTGGCCAGGCCCTGATGGATTCAGCCAGGTATATATAGGCATCGGGGTTTGATGAGGTCTTGCGGGCCACCCAAGGAAGGGCCTTCATGAGGTAATTCGTATATATGGTGCGAAATGGACGCCAGGTAGGGCT
>JBAXLF010000041.1:0-9237 GCA_037134955.1 Actinomycetota bacterium
TGAAAGAGCTCGATAGCGCACCGACAGATGTTGTGCCGACAATCTTCTTTGGCGGCGGAACTCCATCGCTACTGCCACCTAAAGATTTAGGTCGAGTTATTACCGCTATTAAAGCTCGCAATGGCGTGACCGAGGATTGCGAAATTACCTTGGAAGCCAATCCGGATTCTGTAACGCAAGAGAAGCTCAATGAACTCATTGCAGTTGGTTTTAACCGCATCTCCTTCGGTATGCAATCAGCTAATCCAGATGTCTTGAAAGTTCTCGATCGCACACATAACCCAGAGAATGTCCGTAAAGCTGTCGATATGGCGCGTGCTGCAGGTTTTCAATCAGTCAGCGTCGATCTGATTTACGGCGCACCTGGTGAATCTTTAGGCGATTGGGCGGCAACGGTAAAAGAGGCGCTCTCGCTCAATATCGATCACATCAGTGCTTATGCGCTGATTGTTGAAGAGGGAACTAAGTTGGCGGCACAGATCAAACGCGGTGAATACACCATGCCTGACGATGATCTGATGGCAGATATGTATCTCTTGGTTGATCAACAATGTCTGCAACATGGTTTGAAATGGTATGAACTATCTAATTGGTCAAAGCCCGGCCACCAATGTCGCCACAACATCGCATACTGGAAATCAAATAATTGGTGGGGCCTTGGTCCTGGTGCACATTCACATATCGACCAGAAAAGATTCTGGAATGTGAAGCACCCCAATGCATATAAAGAGAAGGTATTTGCAGGGCTCTCTCCGATTAAAGATTCTGAATTACTGACAGATGAAGAGCGAAAGTCCGAATACATCATGCTGGCTATTCGCATGCCCGAAGGAGTAAAGAAGGCGGCGCTGACTGTTGCGCAATACGAACGCAGCATGGAGTACATCAAGAGCGGACATGTCGTTGAAAGAGAGAGCTCCCTTTCACTGACTCCCAAAGGTCGCTTAATTGCCGACAGACTCACGCACGAAATGCTTCGTTAGCACTCGCACTATAAGATTGGCAAACCATGACTACTGATCGCCGCCTCGAAATCTTGCGCGCAATCGTCGACGAATATGTCGAAACTCAAGAGCCAGTGGGCTCTAAGGCGATTGCCGGAAAGCGCGCACTCGGTATTAGCCCTGCCACGATTCGTAATGAGATGGCAGTTCTCGAAGAAGAAGGTTTTATCGCTCAACCTCACACCAGCGCAGGTCGTATTCCAACTGACCGCGGGTACCGACTCTTCGTCGACAAACTTTCAACTGTTAAACCGCTCTCAACTGCTGAACGTCGCGCGATTGAGACATTTCTTGCTGGTGCCCACGATCTCGATGATGTCGTTAAGCGCAGCGCAAAGTTACTTGCAGATATCACCAAGCAGGTAGCTGTCGTGAAATATCCAACAATTGGCGATTCCCACGGGCGCGAGATGATGGCAATCTCTGGCACGGCAAACCTGGCACGTTCTGGTGAAGATTTAGGTGCAACGTTATCTCCGATTCTTGAAGCGCTAGAAGAACAAGTTGTCTTGCTGCGCTTGCTCAGCGATGCTCACCCAACAGTGCATGTCACAATCGGCAGCGAACAAGAAGATACCAATTTGCAGACAACATCTCTTGTAACAGTTGGCTACGGAGCAGATCCAGCTATGGGTTCACTCGGCGTTCTCGGACCTACTCGTATGGATTACGCAGGTTCTATCTCAGCCGTCTCTGCCGTTGCTCGTTATGTCGGTCGATTTATTGCAGAGAGCACTATCTAATGGCTGATTATTACGACCTGCTTGGCCTCGATCGCGCAGCTTCGCAAGATGACATTAAGAAGGCTTATCGCAAGATTGCCCGCGAATTACACCCCGATGTAAATCCTGATCCGGAAGTACAGAATAAATTTAAAGAAGTTACAGCGGCTTACGACACCTTGTCAGATCCACAGAAGCGTCAGCAATATGACATGGGTGGACAAGGCGCTGGTGGTTTCGGAGGCGGCTTTGGTGGCGGTGGATTTAGCGACATCATGGATGCCTTCTTTGGTGGCGGTGGAAATCGCGGACCACGTCCACGTATGCGCCAAGGACAAGATGCACTCATTCGCATTGAGGTAGATCTCAATGAGGCGTGCTTTGGTACCGAGCGTGATATCACTTTGGAATCTGCAGTTATCTGTAAAAAGTGCGAGGGACAAGGAAGTGCAAATCAAGCCGCACCAACGATGTGTCCTGTCTGTAAGGGTCGCGGAGAAACACAATTTGTTCAGAAGTCGTTCCTCGGTCAAGTGATGACATCACGTCCATGTAATAACTGTTCTGGTTATGGCAGCGTTATTACAGATCCCTGTCGCGAATGTGGTGGCGACGGACGTGTCCGCGCGCGCCAAACCATCAACATCAAAGTTCCTGCAGGTGTAGAAACCGGCAACCGGATTCAGATGGCCGGTCGTGGCGAAGTTGGGCAAGGCGGGGGACCAGCAGGAGATCTTTATGTTGAAATCGTTGAATCTGAACACGAATTCTTACTTCGCGATGGCGACAACCTCCATATCGCAATTGAAATCTCCTTTGCAGCAGCTGCAATGGGCACCGCTGTTCAGGTAGAAACTCTCGACGGCCCTGTCACCGTAGAAATCAAAGCCGGAACACAGAGTGGTTCTACTATTCCGGTGAAAGGCAAAGGCATGACCCGTCTTCGCAGTACACATCGCGGAGATCTCATTGTGCATGTTGATGTGGCAACACCACACAAACTCAGTCGTGACCAAGAGAAGTTGCTCAAAGAATTTGCTACATCGCGTGGTGAGAAAGCTGGCGATGTAAAGATCAAGGGCCATAAAGAAGGACTCTTCTCTAAATTTAGAGATGCATTCGGCCGCTAATGCTGACCCTCTTCTTCGTCGATGACCTGCCAACAACAGTTGGCGCAACCTATGAGTTCAACAATGAAGATGCGCTCCATGCCATCCGTGTTTTACGGATGAAGAGCGGTGATCTTTTCAATCTCTCGGATGGAAAAGGTTCGTGGGCACATGTTGAGGCCGTTGAAGTTCATAAGAAACATATGACCGTTGAAGTTCTAAAAACTGGCCATGAAACTGCGCTCGAAACACATTTCACGGTGATTCAAGCAATTCCTAAGGGCGATCGGATCAAGGAAGCGATTGAATTGTGCACCGAAGGGGGTGCTGATCGTATTGTGATGTGGAAGGCAACACGCAGTATTGGAAAATCTGATGACAAGATTGAAAAGCTTCAGACCACCGCACGCGAAGCTAGTAAGCAATCTCGACGTTTTCGTATTCCTGAAGTTGTCGGCGTTGCGCATACCAACGCCATCGTCGATCACATCGCGCAAGCCGATTTAGCAATCGTCTTCCACGAATCTGCAACGATGAAAGTCTCTGAGCTGGTTCACCCAGGATGCAAGAAAGTCGCCATCATCATCGGACCTGAAGGTGGGTTAACGGAAGATGAAATCGATACCTTTGCCGCGAGCGGAGCGAAGGTTGCTTTGATGGGAAGACCGGTTTTGCGCTCAGCACATGCCGGACTTGCTGCACTATCGGCGGTCAACACCGCCCTTTCTGTGTGGTGATTTCACCTCAATACCGATAGATTTTCAGTTATATGGAACGCCTCTTGATCATCGTCCCACCTGCCATCCCGATGGTCTCTCTCGTCGGTAGCAATGATGCAAATATCTTGGCGATTGAAGCAGCATTTCCGTCAGTCAATGTCACTGTACGCGGCAATGAAATTACCTTGCGCGGTCCACATGTAGATTGTCTGGCGATGGAGAAGTTAATTACCGAGATGATGGTGGTTATTCGCTCCGGCCAAGCACTTACCGTAGATTCGGTACGCCGCAGTATTGCGATGCTCGAAGCAGAGCCAGCACAGAGCCCATCAGAAGTTCTCTCACTCAATATCGTCTCTAATCGCGGCAAGACAATTCGCCCGAAGACTGCAAACCAGAAGTTATATGTCGATGCCATTGAAGAGAACACGATTACCTTCGGAATCGGCCCAGCTGGTACTGGAAAAACTTACTTAGCGATGGCTAAAGCAGTTGCAGCGCTGCAAGCAAAGAAAGTTAATCGCATCATCTTGTCACGCCCTGCTGTAGAAGCCGGCGAAAAGTTGGGATTCTTACCCGGAACTCTCAACGAGAAGATTGATCCCTATCTTCGCCCGCTCTTTGATGCGCTGCACGACATGATTGATTCAGAGGCTATTCCTCGTTTAATGCAGACTGGGGTTATCGAAGTTGCGCCATTGGCATTTATGCGCGGTCGAACACTCAACGATGCATTTGTTATTCTCGATGAAGCACAGAACACCACACCTGAACAGATGAAGATGTTCCTTACGCGCCTGGGTTTCGGTTCAAAGATGGTTATCACTGGCGACATTACTCAGACAGATCTACCTAATGGTCAGCGCTCAGGGCTTGGCATCATCCGCGATATCTTGGATGGCGTCGATGACATCTCATTTATGGAGCTCACCGCAGATGACGTAGTGCGCCACAGACTTATTGGCGACATTGTGAAGGCTTATGACTCGTATGAAGAGACCAAATCGGCTCCTCGCTCAATTCGCAATCACTAAAAGACCTTTATGACCGTCGATATTATTAATCGCTCTGGCGCGCTTGTCCCCGAAAGCCAGATGCATACCTTGATCAATTTCGGTATCGAATATCTCGAGATCAATCCCGAATCTTCAATCTCGCTCACCTTTGTCGATGTGCAAGAAATGGAAGAGCTCCACATTAAATGGATGGATGAACCAGGTCCAACCGATGTTCTCTCTTTCCCGATGGATATGCCTGAACATAAAGGTGAGGTTGTAACGCTAGGGGATATCGTCATTGCTCCTGCAGTTGCAGCACAGCAAGCACAGCAAGCGGGCCATAGCGTCGAACATGAGATTTTTATTCTTGCGACACATGGGTTGCTCCATATTGTGGGTTACGACCATGCAGATCCTGATGAAGAGAAAGTGATGTTCGCGCTCCAAGAGAAGATTGTGAAGGAGTGGTCACAGCTGTGATCAACATCGGTAAGAAGATTTCTCTAGCTTTTCGCGGTTTTGCTCTCGGGCTCTTATCTGATGAAGATGAGCTTCGCGCACTGATGGATCATGCGCATAATCGCGGCATTGTTGAATCTGATGAGCACGAGATGATTCACAATGTATTTGAACTCGGCGATACCTTGGTTCGCGAACTCATGGTGCCACGCACCGAGATGGTCTGGTGCGAACGCGATAAGACTCTGCGCCAAGCGCTCTCGCTCGCTCTACGCTCTGGATATTCACGTATCCCGGTGATCGGTGATGGCATCGATAACATCATCGGAATTGCCTACGTTAAGGATTTAGCAAAACGCGCTCTCGACCACCATGAGGCCGAGACCACTGAAAAGGTAGAGCAACATGTGCGGCCCGCAGTCTTTGTTCCAGAAAATAAGGAAGCTGCCGAACTTTTAAAAGAGATGCAGCGCGATCAAATCCACTTAGCAATCGTGGTCGATGAATACGGTGGAACTGCGGGAATTATTACAATCGAAGATATTATTGAAGAGATTGTCGGCGAGATTGCTGATGAATACGATGATGGAGTCGAATCCTTCACCTGGATCTCTGAGAATAAGGCGCGCGCGAAGGCCTCGATACATATTGAAGATCTGGCCGAAGAGTTGAAAGTCGAAATAGATCGTGATGAGTTTGATGATGTCGACACCATCGGGGGATATATGGCCGAAAAACTTGGTCGAGTTCCGATTGCGGGATCGACCATCACTATCGCTGGTTGGTCGATTACCTCCGAACGGCCATTAGGAAGACGACGTCGTATCAGCTCAGTTATTATTGAACGCCTCGAAAGTGAAGAAAGTAGCGATGAATAACCCTGAAGATCTAAAACTCGTCACCCTTGCAACATCAACGCTTGCTCGTAGCGGTGCGCAGCAAGCAGCAGCGTTGCGCGATACAACGGGGCGTACTTATGTTGCAATCAATGTTTCATCGCCCTCACTCAATCTCGACGCTTTTGAGGCAGTTCTTACCGTGGCACTTGCATCAGGGATCACCGGTATCGAGAGCGTTGTCGCAACTGGAAGCCAACCTGCCAATTCCAAGGCGATTAAGGATTTTGCACCAACTGCAACACTCTTCTATGTAGATTCAACGGGAAACGAAACTGCGCTTTAGCCTTATCGCTTGTTAAAAGATAAGATTTCCCAATGCGCGTAGTTCGATTTACACCTCAACCAGATGCTGGTTTAGGTACCGACCCGCTCTTTGGAATCCTGGAAGACGATAATCAGATATCCATCATCTCTGGAGATCCGATCTATCACGGCATTCAGAAGACTGCGGCAAAGGTCGACCTCACCAAGGTACGTCTACTAGCGCCCGTTATTCCTCGCTCCAAGATTGTCTGCGTTGGAAAGAATTATGCAGATCACGCCGCTGAAATGGGTGGCGTAGTTCCTGAAGAACCCATCATCTTCCTAAAGCCCAATACATCAGTGATTGGTCCAGGCGACACAATTGTCTGGCCGGCTATGGCGCCCACTATCGATTACGAAGCAGAGTTAGCAATTGTTATTGGCCGAGTCTGTAAAGAAGTTCCGAAAGAGCGCGTCAACGATGTGATTTTTGGTTACACCATGGCCAATGATGTGACATCTCGCGAACTCCAGAAGCGCGACGGCCAATGGATGCGCGCTAAATCATTCGATACTTTCTGCCCGATTGGCCCCTGGATTGAAACTGAATTTGTACCTGGCACCCAACGCATCACCACAACTCTTAACGGCGAAATCAAACAAGATGCACAGATTTCTGACATGATCTTTAAAGTCGAAGAGATTGTTCACTTCGTCACCCAAGTAATGACCCTGCTTCCAGGCGATGTCATTATCACGGGCACGCCAGCGGGAATCGGACCGATGCCAGAAAAATCAACCGTCGCTATCTCCATCGAAGGCCTTGGCCAATTAACAAATAAGGTGAGTGCGCGTCCATGACTAAGCAGGTAAAAGTTCGCTTCGCACCGTCTCCTACTGGTGATCTACACGTCGGCAATATTCGTACCGCGCTCTTTGATTGGGCCTATGCCCGTCACACCGGTGGCACATTCTTATTCCGCATCGAAGATACTGATACAACTCGCGTCACTGATGAATACATCAACGCGGCAATCGACACACTGAAGTGGCTCGGTCTGCAATGGGATGAAGGTCCAGAAGTCGGCGGACCTAACGGCCCTTATCTGCAATCACAACGTCTTGGTATCTACGCCGAATGGGCACAGAAGTTTCTTGATCAAGGCGATGCCTATTACTGCTACTGCTCACCAGAAGAACTAGAAGCGGTACGTGAAGAACAACGTAAAGCAAATGTGGCACCTGGATATAACGGACACTGTCGCGAATTAACAGCTGAGCAAATTGCTGCATTTAAGGCGCAGGGCCGCGAAGGTGTTGTACGTATGCGCATGCCCGACGGCACCACAACCTTTAAAGATGAGATTCGCGGCGAAGTTACCTTCGATCATAAGTTCGTCCCAGACTTTGTACTAGTTCGTGCTGATGGTTCGCCTTTATACACGCTTGCTGTTGCAGTAGATGATGTCTTGATGGGCGTTACTCACGTACTTCGTGGAGAAGATCTGCTTTCTTCAACTCCGCGCCAGATCCGCGTCTATCAAGCCATGGGCGTCAAACTTGAGGATTACCCAGTCTTTGCGCACCTGCCATTTGTGATGGGCCAGGACAATGCCAAACTTTCCAAGCGCAATGGTGAAGTCTCCATCGCCTGGTATCGCGAGCAGGGTTACCTACCTGAAGCTATCTGTAATTATCTAGCACTACTTGGATGGTCACCTGGCGATGACCGCGAAAATATTACGATGCAAGAGCTCACCGAGCTCTTTACTGTCGAGAAAGTTCACTCTTCTCCAGCACGTTTTGATATGAAGAAGCTTGAGGCGATCAACGGCGACAAGATCCGCGCCCTCAGCCTAGAAGAGTTTGCAACATGGACTATTCCATTCCTAACTAAGGCAAAGGTCATTACCGGCACTGATGCAGAAATTGCCTTGGTCAAGCAAGCCCTTCCCATTATTCAAGAGCGCATCGTGAAGTTAGATGAGGCGCCACAACTGCTCAAATTCCTCTTTGTAAAGGAGTTTGCAGTAGATCCTGATGCGGTCTCTAAGATTAGCGACTCAGCTGCCAAAGATATTTTGAAGCGATCACTTGCTGATCTTGAGAAAGTTTCAACATGGAACCACGAAGCTATCGAAGCAGTGCTGCGCGCTTCTCTTATTGAAGAGCTCGGCCTTAAGCCACGTATTGCATTTACCGCACTTCGTATTGCAACAACGGGCAGTACTATCTCGCCACCGCTCTTCGAATCGATGGAACTCCTTGGAAAAGATGCCTGTCTCGCCCGTATTACTGCGGCACTGGCACTGTAATTTTCGCCCTTTTGTTAAGGTAAACTTCCCCCTGCGCCGCCAAGCGTGGGAATGCAACTCCCAGATATTTGAGATAGTCATCGAAAATATCTGAAAAGTAATGGGGTATGGGGTAATTGGCAGCCCTGCTGATTCTGGTTCAGTAAGTCTAGGTTCGAGTCCTGGTACCCCAGCGCAGTAAAGTTTTGGCGTTACACAACTGAATATGTTTGTCCTAGTTTTACAAATGCACGGCCCCGTCGTCTAGCGGCCTAGGACTCTGGCTTCTCAAGTCAGCTACGAGGGTTCGAATCCCTTCGGGGCTACCAAAATCTGTAACTTCAGAAATTAAATTACTGAAGTTCCCACGAATCGGTATTTGATGTACCGAGCGGCAAAGGTTTCTTATCCGCAGTCGTAACGGTGATGTGGTTGAGCACATTTTTCTTATTAACAACTGTTAGTGGAGTCGTGCCGGTAAGCGTGACTCTGACATCGGTTTTGTGGAGCTTGCCTGCTACACAGGTTGGCTTGCAATCATTAATTGCATAGACACCACGACCTGATGCGCCGACCTTGCTCCAGGAATCCCATTGAATCTGACCCACTGCAACTCCGCCATCGGCGCAGTATTTAAAGAAGACGCCAGGTTTATAGTCGACGATGCCACATGTAAGTGTGTAGACATGATTAGCACGAGCGCTACTAATAAAAGTAAAGGCGCCAATACCAACGCCTAAAACAGTCGCGACAAGAACAATCCAACCTTTAGTTCTACGTGCTTCAGATA
>JBAXLF010000042.1:0-9076 GCA_037134955.1 Actinomycetota bacterium
ACTTCAAGAGATGGAACTCGTTGCAACCACAATGGACGAGGTCCGCGGCTTTCTACTCTTTCGAGATAGAGATAGGAAGCTGCAACCACATTAGCCAGAAGAAATACGCCGCCAGAGATAATCGCTGAAGTTACATGGATAACCAGCCACGTTGATTTCAGTGCAGGAACTAATGGTGCGCTATTGCGATACAACAAAGTGATCGCGGTACCAAGTGTGAGTAAGACTGAGAAAGAGACAAAGACCCCAAGCCAACGAAGATCATATTTGCGAAGAGCTGCCAGGTATGCACCGGTAAATGCAAGAGCTCCGGTAATAGAGAACTCATACATATTTCCCCATGGAACATGGTGGGCAGAAATTCCGCGGCAGATAACTCCGGCAAGTAGAAGTAAGAAGCCGAGGATCATCATCGCGGTTGCGATGCGCGCAGTCTTCTCGGTGCGCTTAAAGTCGAGAGTCTTTACTAAGAGATTTCCTTCAGTGGTATCGGCTACTTCAGGTGCGCGCACTGCAAAGGCGGTTTCATAAGCATGGGCAAAAAAGGCGATGGTAAATAGTGCCATCGCTGAATACACGAAGTAATTCGATGTATATGCCCACGTTGTCTGCATTACTTCTCTCCCTTTAGCGCGCTAAGAAAATCTTGTATCTCTGCTGCAAGGCCTGGCGCCCCGTTCTTGGCAAGTCCTGCTACTTCAACTCCATCTGATGTAACGCGAATCCAGATGCGACGTCGTCGTCCGTAGAGTGAAGATAAGAGGCCTAGGACGGCAACAATACCGCCGACCAGCGCATACTTCTTTCCGGGATCTTCGACGATCTGCAGGTTGATCCACGGAACAACGGTCTCTAATGTGATGGAGCCCTCAGGATAGGTAAATGTTTCACCGGGTTTTACCGACCCTAAGCCAACTTTTGTCAGCTTCGTTGTATCAAGTCTGTAGACCGATTGTGGAACGCCTGAATCAAGGCCGAGATTACCTTTCCATACCGAGAAGAGAAGTTTCGGATCTAACAGTTCTGGAAATAACGATGTTGCACCAAGCCCCGCGGTGCGCGAATTAGTTGGTACAAAGGAACCAACGAAACCGATTTGTGGATTGGCATCGGGAACTTTAATTGCGCCAATCGAACGTAAGTTTCCATCTTGTGGCAAGAATGGAACAGGGCCTTGGAATGCGACATCACCTTTGGAATCTCGCACCGTAACAACTGGGCTATAACCATTTGCTTGCAGGTAGACGCGGGTATTACCAAATGTCAGCGGTTCGTTAACTTTAATGATCTCTTTACGAGTTACGCCGTTATTGGTAACCGTAACCCACGCGGTGTAATCCTTCGGCGCATTAGTTGCCGGGTCATATTGCGCAACAAATTTATCGACATGGATTTGGAAAGGAGTGAGCGATTTATCGCCCATAAGTTTTCCAAATGTAAGAGTGTCATAGGAAGTTGGGACGTTGATAAATCTCTCGCCGACATTGACGATTGCTTCACCTTTCATGCCAAAGAGTGATCCCAAGCTGACGCCGACGAGAATCAAAATAAGAGAGAGGTGAAAGAGCAGGTTGCCCGTTTCACGCAGATAACCTTTTTCGGCAGAGAGTGATTGGCCATCGCTTAGAACTCTAAAGCGATTCTTCTTAAACCATGCGCTTGCCCGATCTAAGACCTGGGCATCTGCAGCAAACTTTTGATACTCCTCTAACCGCGCCAAATTCTTAGGCGTTGCAGGTGGTTGCGCGCGCATCGCCTTGAAGTGCTCAACGCTGCGCGGAAGTACGCAGCCAATTAACGAGATAAAGAGCAAGATATAGATGGCGCTAAACCACGGCGATCCATAGACGTCGAATAGCGAAAGTCGGTCGTACCAGAGCGATAGACCAGGGTTCTGTGTAATGAAATCGCGTACCGCCATGGGGTTGGTAATTCGTTGTGGAATCAGCGAACCTGGAATAGCTGCAACGCCCATCAACATTAAGAGAATCAGCGCGGTGCGCATACTTGTTAATTGGCGCCAGGCATAACGAGCCAGGCCGAGGAAACCGAGCTCTGGAATCTCTATCTCTTGGCTCATCAGATCACCGGCGCAAAGTTAGAGATGAGATTACGCATCTCAATCATGAGGTTGGTCCACAAACCAGTCAGTTGTAATACGCCAATCACAATAAGAAGTGCGCCACCTACTTTTGAAATCTTCCCACCGTTCTTCACCATCACCTTGCGCAAAGATTGTGATTTATCTAAGAAGAGACCGGTTGCAATGAAAGGCAGACCAAGACCGATGCAGTAACCAAGCGAAAGAATGGCGCCGCGCAGCGCGCTCGATTGTTGAAAAGCTAGCGCTTCCACACTTGCCAGCGCTGGACCAATACATGGTGTCCAACCAACTCCGAAGAGAAATCCAAGTATGGGTGCACCAATGAGTCCACCCGTTGTTGAAATCTTCGGGCGCACAGTAGGCATCATTGGGAATGCGCCAAGAAAGATAACTCCCATCAGAATTGTCAGTAGCCCCATAACGCGAGTAATGGTTGCCTCATGTACCGAGATGCGAGCTCCGAGTTCGCCGAAGAGTGCGCCATACGAGATAAAGAGCGCGCTAAAACCTGCAACAAAGAGTGCAGAACCTAAGAAGACTTTGCCGCGCGCTTGGGAAAAACCTGCTGCAAAGGAGAGATAACCCGGCACAAGTGGCAGAACACAGGGAGATAAAAATGAGATTAATCCTGCAAAGAGTGCAATCGGAAATGCAGTCAGCAGAAAACCATCCATGATGTGGTTGACGACAAAGTTGGTCATTCTGCGCTCACCGCTTCGATGAGTTGGCTCAGCGAAGCAACTGTCACTGAACCAGAGATTCGCGCTGCGACTCTTCCATTCTTATCGATTACAACAGTTGTCGGAATCGCATTAGCTGGAAGTGATTTTCTAAATCCAATCAAAATTGAATCATCAATCACTGTGGGATAAGGGGTTTTCCGGGTTCGGGTAAAGGCCTCTGCATTGACTGGATTGTCACGAGTCAAGATCCCAACGAATTGCACATCTGCATATTTCTTTGACAGCGCAGAAAGGGTTGGCTCTTCAGCTCTACATGGCGAACACCAGGATGCCCAGACATTTACTACTGCAACTTTGCCGCGAGCAAGTGTGAATTGAGTTCCGTTAAGTGTCATGCCGGAAATAGCGGGTGCTGCAATGCGATCTGATTTCGCAATCTTTGTGACCGCGCCGCTGCCGGCGATAAAGCTCGATTGCGCCTTAGATGCTCCACCATTACTGCAGCCTGATAACAGTAAGACCGATGCGAGTATCAGGGCAATTTTCTTCATATTACTTGGGGGCGAGCAGATGTTTGGCGGGTTCGGAGTAACTGGTACCGGTAATCATTCCATCGTCATCGAAGTGAATACTGGTAACTGAGGCAAGGGTGCACTCACGTTTACGTGGATCGTGCAGAAGTCTGCGACCTTCAATGGCGCTGCGCAGAATCCAAATCGGCAGTTGATGCGAAACAACGATGGCATCTTTACCTTTCGCTGCTTTATTGGCAGCGAAGATTGCGGCAAGCATGCGCGAAATTTGTTCTTCATATGGTTCGCCCCACGATGGCTTCCATGGGTTATATAAATGGCGCCAGGAAGATGGGTGCTTCAAAACACCGCTACCTAATTCAAAAGATTTACCTTCAAAGACATTGGCCGCTTCAATTAATCGCTCATCGGTATGAATATCGAGTGAATGTGCCCGCGCAATGGGTGCTGCAGTCTCTTGCGCACGTTGAAGTGGAGAAACGTGCAGCGCACCAAGATCAAGTTTTTTCGACCAATCTCCAATAACTTCTGCCATCTCTTGTCCGCGCTTTGATAGACGCCATCCAGGTTGGCGGCCGTAGAGAATCTTGTTGGGATTTTCTACCTCGCCATGGCGCACCACGTGAACAGTTGAAGTCATAGCGCTAAGCATAAAGCGTTGAAATAGCAGCCTTATCTATAGAGTAGTGACATGGCACTCACGGCGAAACGAGCAGCCTTTTTCGATGTAGATAACACCCTGGTCCGTGGGTCGACTCTCTACTTTCTCGGAAGAGGCATGTACCAGCGTGGGTTCTTCACCAAAGCAGATATCTCACGCTTTGTTGTGGCCAATATCAGATTCAGAATGACGGGTACTGAAAAGGCAGAAGTTATTGAGAAGTATCAGAATGCTGCAACTGATTTCATCGGAGGACACGCAGTCGATGATATTAAAAAGGTGGGCGAGGAGATTTACGATGAATTCGTCTCTCCCAAGCTATGGCAAGGCACCTTCGAAATTGCAAAATCGCATTTAGATCAAGGTGAAGAGGTGTGGCTAGTCACTGCAGCACCACAAGAGATGGCTGACATTATTGCGCAACGACTTGGACTCACGGGCGCACTCGGTAGTAAGGCTGTGATTAAAGATGGCATTTACACGGGCGCACTCGATGGCAAGTTATTACACGGAAGCGAAAAGGCTATTGCAATTCAAGAGCTAGCGCGCAAACATGGATTTGATTTAGAGAATTGTTACTCATATTCAGATAGCCATAATGATGTGCCGCTACTTCAAGCAGTTGGCCATCCATGTGCAATTAATCCAGATGCAATCCTTCGGATTCGCGCCATGGCGGAAGGTTGGCCGATTCACGATTTTCGTCGGGCGCGCTTTATCAATAGATTGCTAGGCCCTGCTGTGAGCAGACTTGCTGCTGTTGGAACGTGGTTTACACCGCGTAAGCGCTAACCACGTCTCATTCTAAATTGGATCTTTGCACGAATGCATGACACTGGTAGCCAACCCCATTGGCGCGAATCAGTCCCAGCTTCGTTATCGCTGAGTAGGTAAAGAGCAGCGCTATCCGTTCCCACTCCGCGAATCTCCTTGATTCGTTTTACATAGAAGATTCCCGGTTGTTCATCGCGTTCGATAACGACTACATCGCCGAGCTTTACCTTGTTCCAACCGGTGAGTTTGTAATTGGCCCACCTGCCCATCAACCAATCGCCGGCGCTGTAGGTAGGCTCCATCGAATCGCCTTCGACGACCATTGATGCGTACTTTGCCATGAGTCGAATTCTATTCAGCCCTGCAGTACTCTCAGGCTTATGAGAAACATCCTTACACCTAAAATTACAGTCCACGCACACTGCGATCTTCCATGCGGTGTCTACGATCCAGCACAAGCAAAGATTGAGGCTCTATCAGTCAAAGCATGTATGGAGAAGTACGCAGCTAATACGGATGCAGATTTCCGTTCACGCTCAGTTGCAATTAAAGAAGAGCGTTCACACCAAGTCAAAGAGCACCTCTGGGTTCTCTGGACTGATTACTTCAAGGCTCCTCACTTCGAGAAGTACCCACAATTGCACTCACTCTTCAACGAGGCGACCAAGCTTGCCGGCGCTGCAGGTACAAAGGGAACTCAAGATGTTGCAGTTGCAGATACCTTGATTGCAAAGATCGATGAGATTGCCGCAATCTTCTGGGAGACCAAAAAGGCTTAACACAAGCCTAACTAATAAGTGATTGAGCGGCTGTGCGAGCGAGGAAAGATAATCGCTCGACAGTCGCTCTCTTTATTTCCGCATGTGCGCATTGGCGTTCGCCATCGTAGACCTCGCACTCAAAAGTTAACTCACGACCTGCAATATTGGTAACTCGCGCATTTGCCCGAAGTTCAGATCCTGCAGTTGCAGATCCCGTAATCTGCAATGAAGAATGCGTTAAGAATGTTGTCTCTCCAGATTCGAGATATTCCGAAAGCGCTGCAACACAGGCGTTCTCCATCAACGTTAAGTAATGTGAAGGTGCAACCACCGGTAAATCAGATACGCCCATAGTGACGCAGGTATCGCCGGGGCGGGCAGTCATCACTGAGAAGCCAACTGCTCCCAGGACATCTTCTGCCGGTTTCATGCTTGAGAGATTAGTCCTCGTCGTCGCTAAAGTGCTGGATATGCGTCTGTTCGATTTGAATTTCTCGATGCTCGACATTTCCAAACTCATCGATCTCGATAGAGATTTCGGTCATGCTGAATTGAGTAACGACCTCAGTTGAAGCGCCGCCGGCCATCTGCGCCCGAAGTTGGCGGTGGATACTTTCGTGAAGATCTTCTGGAGCCTGCTCATCGCACGAACGCTTGAGGACATCTTGCAACATCTGGTGCATCAACTTTTCGTGTTCGATTTCAGCAGCGCACGCACCACAAGTACCGATATGCGATTGAATGGCGTCAGCTTGTGGAATCTCTTGGAACTCGCCTTCGATAATGAAGACTACAGATGCAAGAACATCACCACATTGAATCTCTATGAAGCTCATGACTTATCCCCCTTCTCTGTGCTCTTTGCAGCGGGGGCATCGGTGTTGTAGCCAAGCTCTTTGGCATAGGTAGCGAGCTTGGTGCGAAGTTGTTTACGACCACGGTGCAGACGTGACATCACAGTTCCGGCTGGGGCACCGACGATTTCGGCTATCTCTTTATAAGAAAATCCTTCAACATCGGCAAGATAGACAACGATGCGAAACTCTTCTGGAATCTCTTGTAGCGCTCTTTTAATATCGCTATCTGGCAAGTTCTCCAGCGCTTCTTGTTCTGCAGACTTTCCTTGATCACTTGTGTGTGATTGTGATTCTGCTACTTGCCAATCTTCGAGTTCATTATGAGCAATCTGTGGTTGGCGCTGCCCTTTGCGATAGGTATTGATAAAGGTAGTTGTGAGTACTCGATAGAGCCAGGCACGCAGGTTGGTACCTTCTTCAAATTGGTGAAAGGAAGCAAATGCTTTTAAGTAGGTATCTTGTACAAGATCACGCGCATCTTCAGGATTTTTTGTATAGCGAAGTGCTGCTGCATATAACTGATTTGTGAACACCAAAGCATCGCGCTCGAACCGAGTGGTGCGATCGGCGGCGCTCTCGAGAACTAAATCTTTCGATGTCATCACGCCTAGGTTATATCAAAAGAGGGTTTCTGGAGCTCCGAGTTCAATGGGAATAATTAATTCTGGGCCGTTGTTAGCAACGAGGTTAACTCTCGACGAAACAGGCTGCGCCGTGAGGTTTCCGTCAGGTTCAGGGATATCCATCATCTTTATTAGGCGATTAATATCGCGCGATTGCGGATCAAGCCAATCGCTCCATCGCGCAATCGGCATAAAGACCGGCATACGACTATGAATTGTTGCCAGCTCTCCTACAGCTTCGCGAGTAATAATGGCAGCGCTTTGAATTACCTGGCCACTCTCGCTCTGCCAAGAACTCCAGATACCTGCAATAGAAAGTTCGCGACCATCATTGCTATGAATGTAGAACGGTTGTTTTGGTGGAAACTTTCCTAGCGATGTTGCCCATTCGTAATAACCGGTTGCTGGAATTAAACAACGCGACGTTCTAAAGGCATGGCGAAAAGTTGGTTTCTCATGGATAGATTCACTACGCGCATTAATGGCATGTGATTGTGATGCACGTGCATCTGCCAAAGTTTTCTGCCACGGAGCGATAATCCCCCACGATGCCGAATCTAAAATGCGCGAATCTGCTTCGTTGCGAATAATGTAAATCTCGTTGGTTGGCGCGATATTCCAATTAAGGGGTAGCGATTGATCCAATGTTGAGCCCGCTAAATCAAATGACTCAACTAATTCTTCTGCGCCAAGTGTTTGCGCATATCTACCGCACATATTGCGAATCCTATGCTCTGCTCGAGCCGTTAGACTTCACTCATGACCAATGCTCACGATCTCTGGCCCGCGCCTTTGCGCGGACGTAAGCCAGTGCATTCTCGTGTTGTCATTCCGGGATCGAAATCGGTAACCAATAGAGCTCTGATACTTGCATCCCTCGCCGATTCACCTTCCACACTGCATCGCCCACTAATCTCGCGCGACTCTGAATTAATGTCAGGTGGCCTACAAGCAATGGGTGTAGAGATTTCAGCTTCAGCTGATGCGTGGTCGGTTACTCCACATGCACTTACCGGACCTGCAACAATCGATGTTGGTAATGCCGGAACTGTGATGCGCTTTCTTCCCCCACTTGCCGCTCTTGCACATGGAGATATCTCTTTTGATGGCGATCCACGATCCTACGAACGTCCACTTGGCCCGGTAATTAAAGCGCTGGAAGAACTTGGCGTTGTTATCGATCATGGTGGCCGTTACTCATTACCACTCGTAATCAAAGCGACTGGTGCAATTCCAGGTGGCAAACTCACAATCGATGCAAGTGCATCTAGCCAATTCTTATCTGCACTTTTGCTCATTGCACCACGTATGCAGAACGGCGTCACCGTTCACCATCGCGGCGGCGCACTACCGTCTATGCCGCATATTGATATGACGGTGCAGATGCTCCGTGATTTTGGGGCAACGGTGCATGTCGATAAGCAGAACCAAAGCTGGAGCGTTGTGCCGGGATTACTTCACGGACAGGATCTGGTGATTGAACCTGATCTATCTAATGCGGCGCCATTTCTTTCGATTGCCATGGTCTGTGGTGGCAGCATCACGATTGCTGATTGGCCCGCCAACACAACGCAACCCGGAGATCAATTACGTGAAATTTTCACTCAGATGGGTGCAACTGTTGAGTTTACAGATGACGGATTAACTCTCACTGGTGGAGATTCCATTCATGGCATTGATATTGATCTTCATGATGTTGGAGAGTTAACTCCATCAATTGCCGCTCTTGCCGCCCTTGCCGATTCACCTTCACATCTGCGCGGAATCGGTCACTTACGTCTGCACGAAACCGATCGACTAGCAGCGCTCACCCGCGAAATTAGCGCACTTGGTGGAAACGTTGTAGAAGAAGAGACAGCTCTGCATATAACTCCTGCCCCACTTCATGGTGGAACATTTCATACTTATGAAGATCATCGGCTTGCCACAGCTGGCGCAGTAATAGGTTTAGTTGTTCCAGATATCCAGATTGAAAACGTTGCAACAACCCGTAAGACCCTGCCTGATTTTCCGGGTCTCTGGAATAGTTTGGTTCTATGAGTCCACGCGAATACGACGAATCGGATGCGCGCATCCGCCC
>JBAXLF010000043.1:0-9041 GCA_037134955.1 Actinomycetota bacterium
CACCGGTAGTGCGCACAGTTTGATACCCAGTAAATGCTCGCGCTAAAGCTTTCACATCATCCTCGCTGTAATTATTTACACCGAGGGTGAACAGCTCCATAAATTCACGCGAGAGGTTTTCATTGGGAGCGCCTTTCACATTGTCATTTCCATCCAACCAAATTTGTAGCGCGCCGTCATGGAACATTGCATGTGCCATCGTTTTAAAGTTTCCCAAGGCGTTAGTACGCAGTGTTTGAATCTGGCTAAACATCGGAAGGGCAAAATTAACTTTATCGATTGATGTAGCCCAATGGCCATGCCAGAACCAAGTCATCCTTTCAATCAATGGATTCTTCGCAATCGCCATGCGATCGAGCCACCATAAAACTAAATCTTCATTCTGCGCCTTTACCAACTGATTGAAAGCTTTTGTAGCAGCCACATTGGATTGCGAAGGCCGTGCACCTACATCAGGAAGGCTGGGAGGAGTAAGAGCATCGAGGGCTGGATCTGGCTGCGCGGTATTGAATAAATTTTGCGATGTCACACTCAACCCATCGCGCAGCGCCTGAGCAAATTGACCAGGCATCGGCCCAAAGTTAAAGCGCGCAAAGAGTCGCGATATCTCTAACCTTTGCGCTTCCATGTAAGAACGCTATGGCTTAATGGTTTGCGATGTAAGGTTTCACTATGAATTCAAAGGAACTTCTCCGGGAACAGATAATTAACAAGGCCGTTGTACACGGCAAAGTCATCTTGTCTTCAGGAAAAGAAGCTGACTATTACGTAGACCTTCGCCGCGTCACACTCGATCATGTTGCTGCTCCCCTTGTAGGCGAAGTAATGCTTGAACTCACCAAAGACCTCGATTATGAAGCAGTAGGTGGGCTCACCCTCGGCGCAGACCCAGTTGCAACAGCGATGATGCATGTGGCAGCGAGCAACGGCCGCGCCATCGATTCCTTTGTTGTTCGCAAAGCCGAGAAAGCTCATGGGTTGCAACGTCGCATCGAAGGACCAGATGTAAAAGGTAAGAAAGTTCTTGCAGTTGAAGATACTTCAACCACCGGCGGATCAGTTCTTACAGCTGTCGAAGCGTTAATCGAAGCTGGTGCAATTGTTGTCGGCGTTGCAGTAATCGTCGAACGCGGCGCTAAGCAAGCAATTATTGATGCCGGTTATAAGTACTACGCGGCATACTCGTTACAAGATCTAGGTCTCTAAAAACTTACGAGTGATGCTTGCGGGTACTCCACTCACGGAAGAACTCGATAGCAACTGGAATAAAGCTAATAAGAACAATCAGCGCCACAACAGGAAGTAGATATTTATCTACCGACCCTTTGAGTTTTTCGCCCACTACATAACCAATTCCCAATACAAGTTCAGTCCAGATAACTCCACCTACTGCGTTCCAGATAAAGAATCGCTTAGCTGAGATATGGGTAATACCTGCCATGGGGTTGATAAGTGTGCGAATGACTGGAATGAAGCGAGCTAATACCAAAGCGCGACCGACCCCATACTTATTGAGCCATTTTTCAGTCGATGCAACGCGCTGTTGATTGAAGACTCGCCCATCAGGGCGATCAAAGAGTTTGCGACCAAAGATGGCGCCCAACATATGGCCGACCTGCGCGCCGATAATTGCCGCAAGCGGTGCACCGATAAAGAGCGGCAGAGTCTTTAAATGTGCTCCACCTAAAATAGCTGCGCCAGAACCGGAAGATGCGACACCTGCAACAAAGAGAAGTGAATCGCCAGGAAAAGCCAGACCAATCAATAAACCTGTCTCAGCGAAGATGATGGCAAGAACACCGATTAAACCTAAATCGGCGACAACTGAATGTGCATCAAAGATATTTGCAGCGATATTCATACCCGTGAGGATACTTGAAGAACCTTAAATTGCCGCTGTTGTCTCACGCACCATCAGGCTCAACGGGACAACAATATTTCGCCGTTCTAGCGTTGGATTAGCTATCTCAGCAATAGCCGCCGCAGCCGCAACCTGACCTTCAAATTGCGGAGGTTGTGCAACTGTAGTTAAACCAATGTATTGCGCAATATCGTGATCATCAAAACCAATTACTGAAATATCTTCTGGCACACGCATTCCTTTATTGCGAATTGCTTTCAGTGCACCAAATGCCATCTCATCGGAGTGACAGAAGATTGCCGTTGGTAATTTTTTACGGCGCAAGAAAGCCTCCATCGCTATTTCAGATGTATAGATATTGAAGTCACCAGAAATCTCTAATTCAGGGTTCCACTCGACACCTACTTCATTGAGCGCCTCTACATAACCTTTGCTGCGATTACCGGAAACATCGAAGTTATAGGCAGTCTCGCGCTGTCCAGAGAGAACTGCGATTTCTCGATGTCCCAGATCTGTGAGATGTTGAGTTGCTACTTTTCCACCCAATACATCATCAATTGCGATACTGGTGCAACCATCGTGGCTAAACCCAATTGTTGTAATAGGAATTCCCAAACTTAAGAGTGAGGTAAACTCTTCATCAGTGGGTGGCATGCTTACAACAATGATTGCATCAACTTTTCCACGCAATTGTTTCTGCTGAAAAATTCTCTGGCGGGCATCGACCTGCGAAAAGTTATAGAGAAGTAAATCCATCCCAACTTCGCGCAGACTTTGCTCAATCCCATTAATCGCTTGAGAAAAGAACCAGCGCGAAATGTAAGGAGCGATCACACCAATTCGGTTTGTTCGCTTTACGAGATCTGCCGGAATGAGATCGGGGCGCAATGGATAATTAAGTTCCATCGCAGCTGCCACAATCTTGGTGCGAGTGCGTTCGTTGACATGATGCATTCCGCGAAGAGCGCGCGAAACAGTGGCAGGCGAGACCCCGGCACGTTCTGCGATCTCGACGATTCCCGACACGTGTGGCCCCCAATGGTTCTGCAAATTACTGCAAAACCTACCCCCTGCAAGGCTTTTACAACACCCCTAGCGCCGAGAAATACGCGTGAAAATCAAGGTGAAATAGCCTTTATAACTCTTTTGTTACAGAGGTGCGCTCAATTAACCACATGCAAATCACAGGCAATACCGTTTGCCCACGGTTTCAGCTTGGCCCATTGGGGTTTCAAGTTGAGACAAACCCTCAAAAACCCAATGAAGGCAACTTCATCCTGAAAGGTGACTACATGTCAAAGAAAAAGGGACTACTTGTAGGTACTGCTGTTGCAGTACTTTCACTCGTAGCAACTGTTCTCACCACAACTTCAGCTAAGGCTGCAGATTGTGCGAGTTTCGCAGAGTTCGGAAAGTTCAACAACGTAACAGTAAAGATTTTCGCGGGTATCCGTGATCCTGAAGCAACTGTTATGACAAACATCTGGAAAGATTTCACAGCTTGCACAGGTATCAAGATTGCTTACGAAGCAACTGACCAGTTCGAGACACTTCTTCCAGTACGCGTTAAGGGCGGAAACGCACCTGATATCGCATTGATCCCACAACCAGGTCTTGTATCAACAATGGTTGCAACAGGTAAGGCTGTTCCAATTTCAGCCGCAACTCGTGCAAACCTCAACCAGTACTACAACAAGGCATGGCAGTCATTTACAACAATTAATGGCCGTATCTACGGAGCACCATTTGGCGCATCATCGAAGTCACTTGTTTGGTACTCACCAGCACAGTTCAAGAAGCTTGGCGTAACAGTGCCAACAACTTGGGCAGCAATGGAAGCAGTTGCAGCGAAGTTCAAGGCTGCAGGAGCTAACCCATGGTGTGCAGGTATCGAATCAGGTGCAGCAACAGGTTGGCCAGCAACTGACTGGATCGAAGAAATGGCTCTCCGCGAGCTTGGTCCAAAGCTTTACAACAACTGGTGGCAAGGCAAGCTCAAGTTCTCATCACCTGAAATGCAGGGTGTAATGAACAAGGTAGCTGCTTGGCTCGGAACTTCAGCACAAGTTGGAGATCTTAAGTCAGTTGCAACACGTCGTTTCCAAGATGCAGGAGTTCCAGGACTCAAGAACGGTACATGCGGCATGTTGCAGCAGGCATCTTTCTACTCATCAATGTTCCCAGCAGGAACAACATTTGGACCAACAGGTGACGCAGATGCGTTCTACCTACCAGCAACAAATGCGAAGTTCGGTAACCCTGTAGAAGGTGGCGCTGAATTCCCAGTTGCATTCTCAACACGTAAGGAAGTTGGCGTAGTCCAGGCTTACCTCGCTTCACCTGCATACGGAATTCCACGTGCAGCTGCAGGCGGATGGACATCTGCTAACTCTGGTATCCCACTAGATACATACAAGGATCCAGTACTTAAGGTTGTAGCAGCACAGCTTCAGAACAAGTCAGGTGCGATCGTGTTCGACGCATCAGACTTGATGCCATCAGCAGTGAACGGTGCTTTCTGGAAGGAAATCACAAAGTTCTACGCAGAAGGTAAGTCAATGAAGGATGTTGCAGCAGCAATCGATGCAAACTGGTAATTAATTACCACTAGCACACTGCTTAACAGCAACTTGAAGTAATAGAGCCGGGGCCCGCATCCGTGTGGGCCCCGGTCTCTTCTTTAATTTTTGAAATTGCGGTAAATTGATTTTGTTATTGTTTATAAGGAAGTAGGAAATTCTTGTGATCCCATGGTCTGACATCCTTCACTCGTCATGGCCCAAGATTGCCCAAATTCTTGCAGTTCTCGCCATCTTCTTTGGCTTCTACGGAATTGCCTTCGCAGCAGGCGCTCGCATAAAAGGAAAGAAGCAGAACGGTTTAGCACTGTCGCTCTTCCTTGCACCAGCAATTATCTTGGCCTTGACCGGTCTTGGTATCCCAGCCATTCAAACTTTTCTCGAATCATTTAAAAATGCAGATTCATCAAAATGGGTCGGCTTTGCAAATTACACACGAGCCATAAAAGATCCAGATATCCGCGCCGCCTTTATCAACACCATCGCTTGGGTTGCTATCTGCCCCATCATCGTCACCTCACTCGGTTTAACGCTTGCAACAATGCTTAACAAAATGAAGCGCGAAGCTTTCGCGAAATCACTAATTTTTATGCCGATGGCGATCTCCTTTGTAGGCGGATCGCTGATCTGGAACATGATGTATCAATATGAAGAACCAAATATGCCGCAGCGCGGATTGGTCGGACAGATCATGCTCTGGCTCCATATTCCGCTACAACACTTGATTTTATGGTCACCATGGAACAACTTATTCTTGATGGTTGTCTACATCTGGGGCTTTACCGGATTTGGCATGGTGATCTTGTCGGCTGCAATTAAAAATATCCCAGCTGATATCGAAGAAGCAGCGCAACTCGATGGAGCAACTGGAATCACCCTATTTCGCACCATCACTGTGCCGATGGTTAAGACCACGATCATTGTGGTTCTCACAACTGCCATGGTGGGCACACTCAAACTCTTCGATGTTATTCACACTATGACCGGCGGAAACTTTAAGACCGATGTTCTCTCTAACCGTATGGTCGATGAGAACTTCGTCTATCTCAACTATGGTCGCGGAGCTTCTCTTGCTGTACTGATCTTCCTTGGCGTATTACCGATTACCTATTACAACATTCGTTCTTTGCGAGCAGAACGGAAGCATGCATAATGTCGATACTTACTGCTAAGAAGAACAAAAGCGTGGTTGCGGCGCACAGCAATCGCCCGTTCACATCTCCCATCGCATCAGCGATTGTTACAGTCATTGCAGTTCTATGGACTGTTCCAACACTTGGCCTGGTGGTCACATCACTTCGCAAGAAGGAAGATATTTCTTCAAGCGGCTGGTGGACAGTCTTTACTCACCCAAACCTGACGCTCGATAACTTCCGCGCAGTTCTTTCAACTGGCAGCGGCGAAGTCGGCACACAAGGAATGTTGCCCTTTGCAATCAACTCACTTGCAATCACTATCCCCGCAGTCGTTCTCTCGGTTGGCTTTGGTCTAATGGCAGCCTATGCACTTGCCTGGATCCCATTCCGCGGCAGCGATCACGTCTTCTACGGACTCTTTGCGCTCCAAGGTGTTCCACTACAACTTTCATTGCTACCACTACTGACATTCTTTGCAACTGGTGTGCAGCTCTTTGGCCACACGATAATTCCGCAACTACACATTGTGGGAACCATTGCATCAGTCTGGTTGCCACACGCAATGTTCGGTATGCCACTTGTTATCTACTTACTTCACAACTTTGTAGCGACTCTTCCTAAAGAATTGATGGAGGCAGCACGCGTCGATGGTGCTAATCACTTCGAGGTCTTCCGCCGGATTGTTCTGCCGCTCTCACTTCCAGCAGTTGCATCGATTGCGATCTTCCAATTCTTATGGATCTGGAATGACTTGCTTGTGGCCCTTGTATTTGCAGGTGGAACAGATGACGTTGCACCTCTAACACTGCACCTTGCAAACCTTGGTGGCTCACTCGGTTCTCACTGGGAGAACGTAGCCCCTGCAGCGCTGATCTCAATCATCATTCCGCTGATTGTCTTCTTCTCGCTACAGCGCTACTTCGTCCGCGGACTCCTTGCAGGTTCCGTCAAATCTTGACGGGGCGCAAAGCCTTCAGTTATTAGGCAGGGGTTCCTCGTTAACACTTAAATATCCGAACCATTTGTTTTAATGGTGCCGGAATACCAATAACCAGAATCTTTAATGGTCCGCTTCTGCGTATCGAAATCAACATGCACAATGCCAAAGCGCTTGGCATAACCGAGCGCCCATTCGAAGTTATCCATCAGCGACCACTGGTAGTAGCCCTTTACAGGTGATCCTTCAGCGATTGCATCAGCAACTGCAGATAGGTGAGTCTGTAAGTAATCAATACGACGTTGGTCGTGACATTTTCCATCGGCGCTGATGCCTTCGTCGTATGCACAACCATTTTCAGTGATGTATAGATCAGGAAGCGCTGCTCCGTACTCCTTATGCCAGCGCACCAGAAGATTTGTAAGTCCAAATGGAGTCAGCGGCCAACCCATATCTGTCAGTGGTTCTGGCGCTGTTTCATCGATATCTAAACCAAAGAGCCCGGAGATTGAGTGCCATTGCGCGCCGCCACCCTTTGATGGATGGATGTAATTATCGAAGTAGTAATTGATTCCGATGAAATCATTCTTGACAGTCGCAGATTCCAGATCACCCGGCTTAATGACAGATGTAAGTTCATCACCATATTCATCGAGCAGAATCTGGGGATATTCACCCTTCATAAATGCATCCATCCAGAAACGATTCTGATGCGCATCGGCAATATCGTGGGCTCGCTTTTGAATCGGATCGTTTAAATCATCGGCGATGCTATTTGCTTGGTTCAGTACAGGACCAGTCAAAATATCGCTACGCACAGCGCGCATCGCTTTGGTGGAAGCAACATGCGCCAAGACGGTGTGGTGCGCTGCCGCAAATGCTGCGCGACGATCCTTAACCCCAGGTGCATGAATTCCGATTCCATGTCCGAGCCATGAAACAACCCAAGGTTCGTTAATGGGCGTCCACTTCTTTACACGATCACCAAAGTGTTCAACGACTGCGGTTGAGTAATCGGCAAAAGCTTTGACGATATCGCGATTGGTCCAACCACCTTTATCTTGCAACGCTTGTGGCAAATCCCAGTGATACAAAGTTGCCAGCGGTTCGATTCCTGCCTCAAGCAACGCATTAATTAATCGATCGTAGAAAGCAAAGCCACGTTCCTCGCGCACACCATCGCCATTAGGAAACATGCGCGGCCAAGCGAATGAGAAGCGATATGACTTAATCCCAATCTCTTTCATCAACGCGATATCGTCGAGATAACGGTGATAGTGATCATTTGCTACATCGCCAGTATCGCCATTTGCTACCTTGCCGGGTGTCAGGCAGAAGGTGTCCCAAATAGAAGGACCGCGCCCATCTTGATGAGCTGCGCCCTCGATCTGATAACTGGAGGTCGCAGCGCCCCAGATAAAGTCCTGTGGAAAGTTAGCCATTGAGGGAGCCTACTTTCTTGTCATTCGATTCACCGCAATAAATATGTATAGATTTGCTAAAACCGACCCCTTTGACCCTAAACTTCCCTAGCCTGCGCGCCCGACCCTCAAATTACGGCGCCCTGACTCTCCAATGGAGGAGAAACCTATGGGAGCAACTAGCGCTCTATCGAATGTGCAAGTAACCGGCTCAAACCTCAACATCACCTATGTCGTTCTCGCAGTCGCCCTCGGTGCGCTCGCGATCGCCTTCGGACTCCGCCAGCAAGTTCTCGCGGCACACGATGGCACCGACAAGATGCGCGAGATCGCTGAAGCGGTTCAAGAAGGCGCAGCTGCATACCTCGCCCGCCAATTCCGCACACTCTCATATTTCGTAGGAATCGTCTTCTTCTTACTCTTCGCACTTCCCGCCGACACCACTGCAATCCGCATTGGTCGCTCCATCTTCTTCCTACTCGGCGCAGGTTTCTCTGCCCTCGTTGGATATAACGGTATGTGGCTAGCAGTGCGCGCAAATGTGCGCGTTGCAGAAGCTGCTCGCCAGAAGGATGGCACCAAGGCAGTACAGATCGCATTCCGCACAGGCGGCGTTGTCGGTATGACAACTGTTGGTCTCGGACTCGTTGGCGCTTCCCTCGTTGTTATTTTGTTCCGCGAGAACGCACCCGTTGTTCTCGAAGGTTTCGGTTTCGGTGCTGCAATGCTCGCGATGTTTATGCGCGTCGGCGGCGGAATCTTTACCAAGGCTGCCGATGTCGGAGCTGACCTTGTAGGTAAAGTTGAAAAGAATATTCCAGAAGATGACCCACGTAACGCTGCAACTATTGCAGATAACGTCGGCGATAACGTCGGCGACTGCGCAGGTATGGCTGCCGATCTCTTCGAGTCATATGCAGTAACACTCGTTGCAGCGTTGATCCTTGGAAAGGCTGCCTTCGGTAACGAAGGTCTTATCTATCCATTGATCGTTCCTGCAATCGGAATCATCACAGCAGTGATCGGAATCTTCGCAACTCGTTTGCGTTCATCAGATAAGTCAGCAATGACAGCGATTAACCGCTCATTCTTTATGTCAGCAATTAT
>JBAXLF010000044.1:0-8417 GCA_037134955.1 Actinomycetota bacterium
AAGAGCCCTGCTGAACCAAGCACTGCAAAGATAATCACGCCAACGAGTGGTGCGATCTCCTTCTGATCATGAGTAAATCCCAGCGCAACTAACCATCCGGCTAGGGCAAGCACGATGGCCGCTTCGATATAGAGAAGGGTTGCCACTCTGGAGCGATGTGGTGAGTGCTTGGCACTATCTCCAGTTGTGAAGGAGTTACTCATGTCGCGGACTTTATCAGCCAAGGCAACTTTAAATGGAGCAGTTGATGACATTTGCCCATGACGGTTTACGCGACTCACTTACTCACTTGGCAGCCCCTCCATACTTCTATGAAAATTTACGCAGAGAGCTTGCAACAGCCAAGAGAAATAAGTCACGGCTGACACTTATTAGATTTCAACTAGTTAGCCCAGAACTTAACCAGAAGTCGTTGGAGGAGAGTGAATCACTTTACGAAGTTGCGATTCTCTCCTTCGCCGAATTCCTGAAAGGTGTCACACGAGCGGAAGATCTTTGCGCCAGACTCGGTCAATGTGAATTTACCTTGATTCTCAAAGCGCCGCAGGAAGTAGGGGATGCACTTTCCAGGCGGGTCTTAGAAGGTTGGAAGATGGATTCTTTCTCATGCAAGTCAGCGTTGGTGAGAGCTAATCCCGAAGAGAGCGCTCTGGAAATTCTCAATCGGCTAGATAACCAAGAGTTACGAGGAATCTCACTGCGCTAAATCCTTATTGGAGCTATCCACATCTCACTACATGCAGCGAGTTAATTTGTCAGTGACCTTCTACCTTCTGCGCCATGGAAAAGATGGATTCTGGCGTTGTCTTCGGACCAATCGCCGATCTGATGGCTGATGCAACGGTAGAAGAGATCTGGATTAATGCGCCAGAGCGAATATTTATTGCTCGAGCCGGGAAGAGTCACCTCACCAATCTGGTCTTGACTACAGAATCTGTAAAGCAATTAGTTGATCGCGCTCTCATTTGGAGTGGGCGTCGACTCGATCTATCGCATCCATTTGTAGATGCCCGTTTGCCCGATGGAAGTCGTTTACATGTGGTTATTCCAGAGATTACTGCAGAACATTGGGCGGTAAATATTCGAAAGCACCTGATGCAACATAAAACTCTTCACGACCTGGCTCGCATAGGAGCTATGTCGCACGAGATTGCCGACGAACTATCTCTCGCAGTCAAAGGTGGCGCCAATATTTTGGTAAGTGGTGGAACTCAAGCAGGGAAGACGACATTGCTCAACGCACTCTGCTCGGAAATTCCGGTGGGTCAACGCGTGATCACCATAGAAGAGGTATTTGAGCTCCAACCGCGGGTCGCCGATTTGATTCAATTGCAAACTCGAGGCGCGAATTTGCAGGGAGACGGAGCAGTAACGCTTCGTACATTGGTAAAAGAAGCGTTACGTATGCGACCTTCCCGAATTATTGTCGGTGAAGTCCGTGAAGCTGAAGCTCTCGATCTGCTCCTTGCGCTCAATGCAGGTTTACCGGGAATGGGAACTTTGCACGCAAATTCAGCTCGCGATGCAATCTCTAAACTGCAAACGCTTCCCCTGCTTGCAGGCGAGAACATCTCTCATAAATTTATAGCTCCGGCAGTTGCTTCTGCAATTGATCTCGTCATACAAGTCTCCCTTAGCAAAGAGGGTCAACGCCGCATTACTGAAATTGCCCAGCTGACAGGTCGCTATGAAAGCGACCGAGCCGAGACCGAGCCGATTTGGCGTTGGACTGGTGAAGATTACGAGCGCGGATTAGGCAGGCTTTAGTGATTCCACAAGAGAGAAAGTTTCATACATCACTGGCAATCTCAGCTACCGCAGTAATCGTCTTTGCGATATCCCGTTCCATCGCAATTTCTGGAGCATTCGCAATATTTATTGCGATCTTCTTTGCAATTGCGCTAAAGAAGAGCCAGTCGAAGCGAACCGCAGCCATCGAGGCAGGCTGCCCAGAGTTAATCGATATTCTCATTTCAGGTGTGCAGTCGGGGCTATCGCTCAATGAATCACTTATCGGACTCTCCAGTCGCGGACCTGAAGTATTACGTCCATATTTCACCGCTTTTCGGCAAGAGATATTTGCGCATGGAGATTTCAATAGAGCCCTAGCTCAAATTCAGGAAGCGCTGGCAAATCCAAATACCGATCTCATCTTTGAGTCCTTGCGCATCTCTAAGACACTTGGTGGAGCAGAACTACTTAATATTTTACGGTTACTTGGAAACTTTATCCGCGAAGATTTAACTCTGCGGCGAGAAATTGCAGTAAAACATAATTGGATAAAAAATTCCGCTCACCTTTCTGCAAGTGCGCCTTGGATATTGCTCCTTCTGCTCTCCACGCAACCGACAACAGCAGCGGCCTTTTCAACTTTTGCGGGAGCCTTGATTCTCGCAGGCGGATTGGCACTTACCGCCTGTGCCTATATCTGGATGAATAAGTTGAGCAAAATGCCGATGGCGAATCGAGTCTTCTTCTCAACACCAATGGATGGCGCAGCATGAGGTCGCAACTATTGATATCTCTCATCATTCTCGCGCCGATCATCTTTCTTCTCAATCCCGGTTTTTCATGGGAGCAGATGAGTATCTACTACATCAAAAAGGTTGGGGATAAGACCACAGTCAAAGATAAGTTAGCAGAATTAGGTTTCAACTCAGAGATTGACTATGAAAACTTTCGATATCGTCAATTAATTATTTCGTTTCTCATTGCAATAGGTGAGCTAATACTTCTGCTCTTTCTTGACGTTTCAATTCTAAAAATAGTTCTCCTTGTTGTCTCCTCAATCTCTTGTGTAATTCTGTTGACTGAGCGGAAATTAGATCGAGAAGTGCTAAATTATCGAGAGGATCTTGAATCTGATTTTCCAGCGGTCGTAGAGATGTTGACGCTCTCCCTATCAGCTGGAGAATCTCCGCTGATGTCTATGAAGAGAGTCTCTCTCTCGGCACGTGGTGCGCTCTCACAAGAATTCGGCAGAGTAATTACGGCAGTTTCGCAAGGGGCTCCCTTTATCGAAGCGCTCGATTCGATGGGCAGAAGAGTTAATTCGCTTCTCGTACGCAGATTTATCGACGCCCTGGTCATCGCGATGACTCGAGGTGCGCCGGTTATTGAGGTACTTCATAGCCATGCGCGGGAAGCGCGAAACTTTCAACGCAATCGAATTCTGGGCGCAGCTTCAAAAGCAGAAATTTCAATGATGATCCCAGTTGTATTTCTGATTCTTCCGATTTCGATTCTATTTGCATTGTGGCCGTCGCTATCAAATCTCAATCTCTTTGCGCAAGGCTAAAGAGAATACGTTAGAAGAAAGAAGGTAAAAATGAGTGAGTTAATTCAAGAGAAATTTGTTGTAGTGACAAATTTTCTCCATCAGAAGTATGCGCAATTTCGTGGCTCCCGGTTCTATAAGGCGCTCTCCGAAGAGCGAGGAGATGTCCCGGGGTGGGTCCTCGTAGTTCTGATGACTACAGGATTGGTAACTGCTATTTGGACGATAGCAGCGCCACGGCTCACCGCAATTCTGCGGAACTCCCTCGATTCAATGAATGGAATCCGTTAATTTCTCATGAGTTTCTTCTGGAAATTTATTAGGGAAGAACGAGGAAATGTTGAAAGCTCACTCGTTTTAATTCCACTATTAACGCTCTTTCTCATTGTTACACAGGTCTCGATTGCTATTCATACTCGAAATATAGGAAGGGTAGATGCGCAAGATGGCGCTTCCGTCGCGGCAGTCAGCGGGAACTTTTCGCCGACAGATACCTTCGTGCATATTAATTCTCCAGATCCACACCAGAATTTAGATCTAGTTGTCACGCACCGAATTAAAGTCTTGCCGCGAATAGTTCCTGGACTCGTCAATCTGATGGGTCGCCAACCTCTCACAGATGTCTCGGGAATCGCAGTAATAGAAAATCAAAGATGAAGCGGAATATCTTCGTCGAAGAGTCAGGTAGTGCATCCGTAGAGTTTGTTCTCCTTGCCATCCCTCTATTCCTCCCAATCTTTATCTTTATGGCAAATTTCGCTGAGTTAACGGATTCACATGCTGCGCTACGGACCCTTGCTCGTGAATCAGCGCGCGCCTTTGTATTGAGCGAAAATGATGCAACTGCCTATCGCGTGGCCGCAGAGGTAGTAGATAAAGGTTCGGTCATCCTCGGTTATCAAGGTTTAGTCACATTAGATATAAGTTGTAGCGAGAGTCCATGTATCTCACCTAATGGGAGAGTCACTGCAACTGTCACATCACATCTCAAAGGCACGAAGAAAGTAAGTGTCTCTGCAATTGAATATGTCTCGCCTTGGTCATGATTCAAAAATTTAGGAGAGAGGAGCGGGGGTCCATTTCACTTATTGTGATGGCTCTCTTTCTTATCACTATTGCCACAATCGCAATTCTGACCGATATCTCGAGTATCTATCTCGCGAAGAGATCGCTCACCCAAGCCACGGAAGCAGCGGCGCAACGTGGAGTTCGAAATCTCAATGCGGATGCTTACTATCGTGGCGAATATAACGCTACTAAATCTCTCTTGGCTCTCGCAGGTCACGGTGAAAGTGACCCCGGCATTCCGATTGATTGCGAGAAAGGAAGAGCAGATGTGATTCGTACGCTTGCAGATTGGAATAGCGCAGGCCCGTCAGTAAAGCGCGCCAATTTGGGAGAGATTAATCTGCAACGAATTTCCTGCGACGGATTTCAAATCTCACTGACAACTTCATCCTCGGCCACACTTCCCTTTTATTTGCCATTTACTGGAATCTCACGAGTTCAAATTTCAGCAAGCGTGGGAAGTGTTGACGAGAGGAAAGCCACCAGTAATTACTATGGAATGAATATTGGTTGAGAACTTCTCGCTATCCTTAACCCATGGCTCGCGAATATAACCTTGAGATTCAGGAGATAAGCGCGACCCTTACCTCTATTGAGAAGGTCTTGGATCTGCCGAAACTTGAGGCAGAGGCTGTTGAACTTGAGGCAGCTGCGGGTGTTCCGAATTTGTGGGATGACCCTGAGAAGGCACAAGCGGTGACAAGTAAGTTGTCACGCGTTCAATCAACAATTAATCGACTTAAGGGGCTGCGTCGCCAAGTTGATGAGTTACCACTTCTCTTTGAATTAGCAGCGGGCGAACCAGATGGTGCAGGGCTTACCGATGCCGAGGGCGAACTTGATGCAACAGTGAAGGCAATCCGCGAACTTGAGGTAACAACTCTCTTAAGTGGTGAATACGATCTGCGCGATGCGTTGATAACTATTCGCTCTGAAGCTGGTGGAGTTGAAGCTGCTGACTGGGCTGAGATGTTGATGCGTATGTATCTGCGTTACTGCGAACGTCATCAATTTAAAGTTGATGTTTTAGAAACATCATATGCAGAAGAAGCAGGAATTAAATCGACCACATTTCGCGTCACTGCTCCTTATGCCTATGGAACGCTCTCGGTAGAGCAGGGCACCCACCGTTTGGTACGTATCTCGCCCTTTGATTCACAATCACGTCGTCACACTTCTTTTGCAGGTGTTGAAGTGGTCCCCGTTGTGGAGCAGAGCGATCACATTGAGATTGATGAAAAAGAGATTCGCGTCGATGTCTATCGCTCATCAGGTCCTGGGGGACAAGGCGTTAATACAACTGACTCTGCTGTGCGCTTGACGCATATTCCAACTGGCATCGTTGTCTCTTGTCAGAACGAACGTTCGCAGATTCAAAATAAAGCTACTGCGATGGCTGTCTTGCAATCAAAATTATTAGAGCGTCGCCGCCAAGAAGAGCAGGCGAAGATCAATGCGCTCAAGGGTGATAATTCAGGATCATGGGGAAATCAGATGCGCTCCTATGTTCTTGCGCCATATCAAATGGTGAAAGATCTCCGTAATAACCACGAGACCGGAAATACATCTGCAGTATTAAATGGTGAAATTGATGATTTCATCGAAGCAGGAATTCGCTGGCGCCGTTCTCAGGCGTAATTTCTGCCTGTGAATTAGGTTAAATCAAGCGAATCAACCCATATATCTGCCTGCTTCTCCTTAAACTAGGGGCAGGTCTCGAGAGCGCGGAGCAGAAGTGATTAAGTTTGAAAATGTATCGAAGATTTACTCTGGACAGGATCGCCCTGCCCTAGAGAATGTGAACGTTGAAATCGTCAAGGGCGAGTTTGTCTTCCTTGTTGGTATGTCAGGTTCTGGTAAATCAACTTTCTTACGATTGATTCTGCGCGAAGAGCGACCAACAACGGGAATTATCCATGTTGCCGGAAAAGATTTGGGCACGCTGGCAAATCACAAGGTCCCTGAACTTCGCCGCCAGGTAGGAACTGTCTTCCAAGATTTCCGCTTGCTTCCTAATAAAACTATTTCAGAGAACATTGCATTCTCACTTCACGTTCTTGGATTTTCGCAGAAGGAGATCAATCGCGAAGTTCCTGAGATGCTCGAACTTGTGGGGCTAGAAGATAAGGGCGATCGGCTCCCATCAGAGATTTCAGGTGGCGAACAACAGCGCGTAGCTATTGCCCGTGCCTATGTCACACGCCCGGCAATCATCATCGCCGATGAACCAACCGGAAACCTTGATCCGGCGCTCTCAGTTGGAATTATGAAGTTACTCGATCGCATCAATCGCGAAGGCACCACGGTTTTAATGGCAACGCACGATTCCGGAATTGTGGATCAGATGCGTAAGCGCGTTATCGAACTCGACGGCGGCCATGTCATTCGCGATCAAGTTCGCGGCGTCTACGGATATACGGGATAAGGGGTAGGGATATGCGCGCAGGATTTCTCTTAAGTGAAGTTCGTATCGGACTTCGTCGCAATCTCACAATGACCTTCGCAGTAATGGTCACTGTCGCAATCTCGCTCTCGCTCCTCGGAATTGGTCTGCTCTCTAATTCGCAAGTGAGCGCGATGAAGGATTATTGGTATAACAAGATTGAAGTATCTGTATTTCTCTGCGGAACTTTGTCGGAGTCACCTTCGTGTAGCGGTGGAGTAGTAACTGCAGATCAGCGCGCAGCAATCAAAGCTGATCTCGACAAACTCCCGGTTGTAGAAAGCGTCTTTTATGAATCACAGACTGAGGCGTATGCGCGTTTCCAAGAACGCTTTAAGAACTCTGCTATTGCGCAGAATGTGACTGCAGATCAATTACCAGAATCATTTAGAGTTAAGTTAAAAGATCCAACCCAATTCGATGTTGTGGTTAGCGCCTTTAGCGGACGACCTGGCGTTGATATTGTGCAAGATCAGCGGACAATTTTGGAGAAGTTCTTCCGCCTCCTTGCAGTGCTTCGCAATGGTGCGCTCATCATTGGTCTGCTCTCAGTTCTCACAGCAGCACTTCTCATCAGCAACACCCTTCGCATCGCCGCCTTTAACCGCCGCCGCGAAACTGGCGTGATGCGTTTAGTGGGTGCTTCCACATGGTCAATCCAACTTCCATTCTTACTCGAAGGCGTCTTCTCTGCATTTGTCGGTTGGATTCTGGCGACCGGACTTCTCTCAGCTCTGAAATATGTGATCCAAGCAAAGGTTGCACCACTTCTTACCTTTACCAAATTCTTTGGATGGGGCGAAGTTGCAGCGGCATCTGCCTGGTTACTTCTTACCGGCCTAGTTGTCTCAATAGCCGCATCGTTAATTACGCTTCGTCGCTACTTGAAGGTTTAATTAGCCCTTCGAATTAAAACTTGCTGGGAGGTGAGCTCATGGTTAAAGAACTAGGAAAGAAGCTCATCGCCCAGAATAAGAAGGCGCGCCACGATTTCTCGATTGAAGATGTCTACGAATGTGGCGTTGTATTAATGGGAACTGAAGTGAAATCACTTCGCGCAGGACGAGCATCGCTTATTGATGGCTTTGCCATGATTGAAAATGGCGAACTCTGGTTGCACGGAGTACATATTCCCGAGTACACCGAAGGTACGTGGACCAATCACACTCCGCGACGTAAGCGAAAGTTATTGGTTCATAAGGTCGAACTACGCAAGATTGCGGCGCGTACAAAAGATTCCGGTGTCACTCTCGTCCCTTTGCAGCTCTACTTTAAAGATGGCAAGGCGAAGATTGAAGTCGCGATCGCCAAAGGTAAGAAGGCGCACGATAAGCGCAGCACCTTGATGGAGCAGCAAGCTACCCGCGATATCAATCGCGAACTTTCCCGCCGCCAATCCGGGAAAGATTGATAAAGGCCACAACTTCTTTTCGCGCCATCTCTTTAACGCTCGCTTCGACGCCTCATTACAGGCGAATTTCTCACTTGTCATAGGTGTTGCGTATACTTGGGCCATCGCTTAGATAGATCGAGTCAGCAGACAAGAATGCTCACTCCATACCTTCTAAGAAACCAATCCATCCAAACAAATTTCCCTAAGGAAATTTCAGTGGGTGAGTTGTCGAAAAA
>JBAXLF010000045.1:0-8312 GCA_037134955.1 Actinomycetota bacterium
CCTAAAACAGTCGCGACAAGAACAATCCAACCTTTAGTTCTACGTGCTTCAGATAATTTCATTTGCCCAGTATCGCACGGTAATTCTTAAACTTTCATGCGAGCTACTCGGGACAGGTAGCCTGCAGTTGCAAGTAAAGAAATTGGCAGAAGCATTCCAATGGTCAAGCTAGAGGCATCGGAGATCATCCCAATAAGTGCAGGGACTGCCGCGAAGCCAACCATTGCAATTACTAGCGCGCGCGAGAGTGCCACGCTCATATCGATTCCCTCAACTTTGCCGAGGATTGTGATGAGCCCTGGATATATAGGTCCAACTCCAATTCCTGCACCAAGATAACCAAGAAGCACAACAAAGTATGAGAGTGGTTTACTGGTATCGCGAAGTGCAACACCTGCCATCATTCCGGCCAGCCACATCGCAGATCCTGCAAATCCACAGAAGCGCACAACCTTTTCGGGACCATATTTGTGGATGAATTTATCTCCCATGATCCGGCTCAAAACCATTCCAATTTCAAAGAAGACGTAGGCGCCGACATAAAGTTGACCCGTGATACCCATGACATCTCGAAGATAAACCGCAGACCAATCGGTTGCCCCAAACTCTGAACTATTTGCGCAGAGCATTCCTATGCCGATCATTGCGACAACGAATCCCATTCTGCTCTGCCAGAGGAATTTAACTTTTCCGACCGTACTATCTTCAACTTTCTTATCTGCTAGACCACGGGTAGAAATAACGAGTACTAAGAACGAAATCACTGCAAGGCCTGTTAAATGATATGAATATCTAACATGACCAATCAAAAATGACCCAAAGAATGCCGCAATCAATGTACCCAGCGACCAGAAACCGTGGAAACCCGATAGGTATTTCCGGTCAGAGATTGCTTCAATCTCTTGAGTAATGATGGTGAGTGGGTTATCCATAAATAGGTATCCGACGCAGAAGAGAAAACACCCCAAAAATACAAAGAAGCCATTGGGTCCGTAGGCAATTGTGAGATAACCCAGAGGGAAGACAAAACTTCCTAAGTAGAAAGTTTTCTTCGTTCCAAGTCCCTTAATCAATCTGCCGATGATTCGAGAACCGAAGAAAGCGCCAGTTGCAGCCCCAATCAGACATCTACCTAGTTGCGCATCGGTGAGGTGCAAGGCAGTTTTGATTTCGGGGATTCTGGTTGACCAGCCTGCGACTAGAACCCCCATGAAGAAGAAGTTAAGGCGAAGTGCAGATATAGATCGCTTTGTTTGAGTATCCATGGATTTGCTTCTCTCCAAGCAGATGGTTATCTGAGGGCAAAGTTATCTGAAATCGCAGTAAAGTCGATAGAGCCAGGCAATACAATTTGCAGGTGAGATTGCAATTGAGCCTATTCCTTAGTCGATTGGCGGGCTTTCTCTCTCAGAAAATTTTGCGCAGGTCAGGGGAGACCATTCAGGGTAAGGTCTTGCTGACGCTATATCCCAATGCACTTACCACACTTTCAAAGAATCGCTCCATCGTTTTAGTATCAGGTACCAACGGCAAGACTTCGACAACCCGCGCCTTAGCGCAGCTGATCTCACAACTTGGAACAACCGTTACCAATAAGACTGGTTCGAATCTCGATCGTGGTAGCGCCACTATGTTGATGCAACCATCGCAGTATGCGGTACTAGAAGTAGATGAGTTATATCTACCACGACTTATTGCACAGACACACCCACGCGCAGTCTTACTACTCAACCTCTCGCGCGATCAATTACATCGGATGCACGAAGTTCAGAAAGTCGCAGACCGCTGGAAGAGAGCGGTAGATAGTGCTCCCGATACTCTCTTTATCGGCGATAGCGACGATCCATTTGTTGCCTATGCGCTGTCAGATGCACAGAAGAAGATTCGAGTCTCCTTTGGAGGGCGACGCCATAGCGACGGCGCAGTCTGTCCATCTTGCGGAATTTATCTACGCTGGAGCGGAAACAACTTTGCTTGCGTATGTGGGCTGACCAATGCGCACGCCGATGAAAATCGCGCACCAGGACCTGCCGCCTATCGCAATGCCGAACTTGCCAACATTGCAGGCAGTGCAGTGGGTGCGAAGTCGATGACATTTGATATCAAGAGCTTTGAACGCGCGGTAGAGAAAAATGTCTCAGGTATTCCATCATCTATCCGCTTGGTAAAGAACCCTGCATCATGGAGCGAAGCTCTGGCAACGGTGAAGGGCAATAACATTATTCTTATTCTCAACGCCCGCGAAGTCGATGGCATTGATACATCATGGCTCTGGGATGTCTCCTTCGATGCACTGCGCGGTAAGAAGATCATCGTCTGCGGCGAACGCGCACATGACATCCACTATCGCCTCCATGTTGCTGGAATCGAAAACACTCAAGCCAAAAGCGTCAGCGCCGCATTTGCTCACTTTGCTGCGACCGATAACGTTGAAGTACTTGCCGCCTATACAGCTTTCACACAGTTGGTATCGCTATGAGCCAACTCCGCATTATTCGCATCCACAATGAATTACTTGGAACATATGGCGATCAAGGCAATGCCGAAGTCTTAGCCTTTAGAGCAAAGCATCTCGGCATTGATTCCATCATTATTGATATCTCTTACGACCAAGCCATTCCGCGTGATGGCAGCATCTATCTCTTAGGGGGAGCAGAGAATGCTGCGCAATTACTTTCGCTGGAAGCGATGAAGCGCGATAACGCTTTGAAAAATGCCATCGCTGATGGCGCAGTATTACTGGCAGTCTGCGCCGGTTTTCAAATCATCGGAAATACCTTCTGGGCCGGCGATAAGAAGGTCGACGGCCTAGGCCTGCTCGATATTGAAACCGATGCCGGCACAGATCAACGATGTGTGGGAGACGTTGTGGCCCACTCATCTATCTTCAATTTAGATTTAATCGGATTCGAAAATCACGCAGGTAGAACAGTGCTTGGTTCATCTACAAAACCATTTGCCACAGTCACTTCAGGTTTTGGAAATGGAGACGGTAAAACTGATGGCGCAGTACAAGGCAACGTCATCGGCACCTATATGCACGGTCCTGTCTTGGCGCGAACTCCAGCACTTGCCGACCTACTGATAGCGCGAGCCAGCACTCATTAGAACTTGGTAAAGCGCATCTACTGCAATTAAAGAGTATTCTCAAACTATGACCGAGAGACAAGAATTCAAGGTAATTCGCACCTATAGCAACTTTGAAATCCGCGAATATCTGCCCTGCGTAATCGCAGAGGTAAAGGTCTCAGCGCAGTATTCGACAGCTTCTAGCTCTGCATTTAGTTCACTCTTTAACTACATCTCTAAAGGAAATAAATCTTCAGAGAGAATTGCGATGACTGCTCCGGTTATTGCAGCCCAGAAAGACGCGACAATTTCTGATGAATGGTATGTCTCCTTTGTGATGCCCTCGGGCAGCACTATTGGTCGCTTACCTCATCCCTATGATCCGCAGGTAGTACTGCGAGAACTTGAGGCAGAAACGTGTGTTGCTACAGCATTCCGTGGGCGCGCCAGTGAAGCGAAATCTGATGAGATGGTGAGAGAACTCCGAGCAGCGGCCGCAAAAGAAAATATTGCGCTCTCTGATGAAACTCGTATCTGTCGCTTTGATCCGCCTTATAAGCCAGGTTTCATGCAATATAACGAGATCGTGATTCCAGCTTACTTATCCCAGCAGTGAGTTAAAAAAATACAGTCAAACCTCGAGTAATGCCATCGCGCTCTGCATCGCTTCTTGCTCATAATTTACAAATAGCCCAATATGGCTCTCATCCTCAATCAGATGCAGGGTCGAATTCGCAATATTCGCAGCTAACCACTGACCATGCTGACGCGGAACATTCTTATCCTGCCCACCCTGCCAAATCACAACCGGAACCTTCACATCGCGCGGATCAAATCCCCACGGTTTCAAATATGAGCTGTAATCATCGGCGACCCAATCCCACCCTGCCTTCTGGGTTACTTCGATTGAATCAAAGAGAACTTTCCACGAAGGAGATTTCTGCGCCTTTAGATCATTTGCCGATGCTTCAGGATCGACAAAGTTCTCACTCATATCGCTACCAACCCAGCCTTGAAATCTCTTCACTAAATCGTTGATATCGCGCAACGCATCGGCATACTCATCGAGATCTTCCTGCTGCATGCCTGTATAAAAGTTCTCACCCATCTCTGCAAATGGCGCAAGCGAACCGAGCGTCACAACCCCAACTGTTCGCGGATCCAACCCTGTAGCAATCGCATGTTGGCCACCACCGGATAATCCAACATTAACCATCTTCATTAACCCTAAGAGATCAGCAAGCTCTGCCACATCGCGCGCAATATCAATTGTGATGCGCCCCGGCTTTGCCGAACTTCCGGCATAACCACTGCGCCCAATCGCAATCGCCGAATATCCGCGAGCTGCGAATCCATCGAGCCACACCTTCCACCCGCTGATATCTTGCGCCGTTCCCGCATGCAAAATAATCGCCGCATCTGATTCGATCCCATTGCGCATAAATTCAAAGTTGCGCCCATCAGCCAGTACTAAGGTTTCTCGTAACATCTTCGAAGCCTAGTGATAGCCCGTGAACTCCACAGAGGTTTCTAAAAGTTACCTTTTAGCACCTTTTATGATATCCTCAATCCACACAGAGGAGGCCCCATGGCACAGACCGTAAAACTCTCAGACGAACTCGTCGAAGATGCCAAACGCATCGCAGCTGTGGAGCATCGCTCCGTCCCACGCCAAATCGAGTTCTATTTCCGTATGGCTCTCATCGCCGAGGAAAACCCCGACCTCTCATTCTCGTTGATTCGCGAAATCATGAAAGCCGATGCTGAAGATGCGGTCGAGGAATACACCTTCGGTTAATGAAGATTACCCAATCTCCTACTTTTGGCAGAGCAGTAAAGAAACTCCATCCAAACCAGAAGAAATCCCTCGACAAGGCCATCACCGCAATTGCCAAAGACCCAACAGCGGGGGAGCGCAAGGTCGGCGATCTCGCAGGAATTGCTATCTACAAATTTAAAGTCGCGAATCTCGAGTGGTTGCTTGCCTATCGAATTATCTCTAAGAAAGAGATCAAACTTCTGGTCGTCGGGCCCCACGAAAATTTCTACCGCGACCTTAAGCGAGATTAGTCTGAAGCGCTAACCTGTTCCCATGAAGGCAAAGACTAAGAACGGCTTCGCACCAAAAGTTTGCCAACGTTGCAACCTCGAATTCGAATGGCGCAAGAAGTGGGCCCGCGATTGGGAGAATGTGAAATATTGCTCCGAAAAATGTAAAGCCGGTAAGTAGTGCCCGAACTTCCCGAAGTTGAAACAGTTCGCCGCGGTTTAGAAAAGTTGGCAACTGGCTACAAAATCACCGAAGCGATTCAGCTCCATCCTCGTGCACTCAAACCCGAATCAATCGCACCGCTTGCCTCTCTCAATGGCGCAAAGATAACCGGCACCAATCGCCGCGGTAAGTTCATGTGGCTCACACTCAATCGCCCTTATGTCTTAGTCGCACACCTGGGCATGAGCGGACAGTTTCTCTTCCACCAGAAGAACCGCCCCACTGCCACACATATTCGCGCACAGTTCACCCTGACCAAACCATTGCGCACCCAAGAGTTAGTCTTTAATGATCAGCGCACCTTCGGTTGGCTCTCAATCGAAGAGACCCGCAACAACGTGCCCACTTCTGCCCAACATATCGCCCCTGACCCATTCGATCCGGCCTTCGACAGAAGTGACGCGATAAACCGCTATCTCAAGCGCAATATCAAAATCAAAACCGCGCTACTGAATCAAGAGATTGTCTCTGGCATTGGCAATATCTATGCCGATGAAACTCTCTGGCGTGCGAAGATCCACCCGGAAATCAGCACTGCCGACTTAAGTAAGAAGAAGATAGAAAAGATTCTGGATTGCGCAACCGAAGTGATGCAAGAAGCCATCAATAAAGGTGGCACATCCTTTGATGATCTCTATATCAACGTCAACGGCGAGAGCGGATTCTTCGAACAATCACTCGCCGCCTATGGCCAAGAAGATGAACCTTGCCAACGCTGTGGCACACCCATCAAACGAATCGTCATTGCCGCTCGCTCATCGCATTACTGCCCGCGCTGCCAACGCCGCTGATTTTAAGCAACTAAATCCAACTTTCCCCTATAGGCTTCGGCAACATCACTTACGGAAAAGAGGCAGACCATGGGCGCTTGTACTTGCGGATACACCAGAGATGAAGAGAAGAACTGCGACGGCACCCACAAGGTCGTTAAGGCCGTAAAGGCAGATCTCGCTGAGAAGCTAGAAGCGAACGGCTTTCCTCATGCAGCAGAGTTCACAAGAAACAACTAATTTTTTTTATCAAACCTCAACCAACTTAAATCGCACCAACACAGGCTGAAGAAACTTCGGCCATTCGCCCCTGCGCAGATAGACCAACGCCAACCCAAAGAAGACGCACGGCACTATCTGCCACAACGGCTGCGTGATCCCGCCCCAAAAAGCGCTATGCGTTATATGCCCCGGCTTGGGATACGGAACATTGGCACCATCGAATCCGATATTCCAATCCCACACCCCATGCAAGAAAATCGCCGGCCAGATACTGCGACAAGCAATCATCAAGCAACATAAGAAAAATCCAAAGGCCGCCGCATTGGCCACATGCCAGTACGCCATCCACGGATCCCAATACGAACCCATATACCAACTCAGATGCAGCGCTCCAAATAAAAATGATGAGAAGAAGATCGCAAAGCCCTGACCAAATCGCTCAAAGATTCCATAGACAAATCCACGACTTACGATCTCTTCACCCAAACCAATCGAGAAGAGAAATACCGCCCCACCCACCAACGCCCACACACTCTTATGCGCCAACATCGCACGATCTACCCGCTGCCACCCAATACCCACCGCAAGTGCAATCGCCAACCCGCTCTTCCAATCCACCACCGGCAATCGCAGATACGGCCTCGATGGCACCTTCACAACCACCATCAACACCAGATACATCAGCGCCAATACCCAATACGCCAAACTGCCATTCCACGGATTGTCTTTACCCGGAAATACATTAGGAACGAAGTGCATTACCACCAGCCCCAAATTACTCAGCATAAAAGCCCCAACAAAATAGCGAAGCTTCTGCATAAAAGGCCAGTGCGGAGTAGGCGCAGTCATACGCGCGAAATATCTACGAAAGTAGTTCATAGCAATAACTTAATTGCCCCCACTGACATCTCGTCCACAGGGCCCCATCTTGAAGTCAAAAGCGAAGCCTCATGAACATAACCTCCCACCGCTGCGAATCACTTTTACCGCTCAAATGACACGAAGGGGAACGATTTCTCGAGTTCTTCCCCGCACTCGAGAAAAGCGGAAGGAGGTGATGCCATGGATCAGGAAGTCAACTGGACCAATATCGCGGTGACTTTCATTAAGTCTTTCTTTGGATTTTTGTCCAGAAAAAGCCGAAGTCGCCGCGATAACGGCGACTTCAGTTAGCTGAGGTCCAAAGCGGAAGAACCCCTCGGAGATTTATTTCCGAGGGGTTCTTTCTATCAGAAAGATTTCGCGCAAAACAAGCAAACCTCAGACACGAGTGGAGAAAAGTTTTCCAAAGTAACTCAGAGTAACCTCGCCCTATGCACCTGATCCGCAAACTCACACAGATCCTCTTAGGTGCCACCCTCATCTATACCGGCACACTGCACTTAACAACCAGCCGCATGACCTTCCAAGCTCAAGTACCCACCTGGCTCCCGCTCTCACCTGACTTTGTCGTACTCGCCTCAGGAGTTGTCGAGATAACCCTTGGCCTAGCCCTCGCCTCCCTCCAACGACGCCGAGAAGTAGGAATAGCCACAGCGCTCTTCTTCATCGCAATCTTTCCCGGAAACATCTCTCAATACATCAATCACATCGATGCCTTCGGATTAGATAGTGATCGCGCTCGAGCAATCCGGTTGCTCTTCCAGCCGATCCTAGTTCTCTGGGCTTTGTGGTCGACAACAGCAATGCCCAAAGGAACTTTCAAACGCTTCTGGAATTACGTCAAGAAAACAATCCGAGAGAACAAAGTGGCCACGGTCATTGGAATCCTGATCGGGGGAGTCGGAACCAGGTTTCTAGAGGATGGGAATTTGATGGTGACGACCGTGCTGACAGGGATGAGTACGTGTGCGACATTGACAGTTTGGCTCGTCTTGAAAAATTTGATTCTTACCGCCCGATGATTAAGAGTTATAGGACAGTAACAATCTGAGCTTGTTTAAAGAAATAATAGACGGGGTTTCGACCTTTTCCAAGGG
>JBAXLF010000046.1:0-7684 GCA_037134955.1 Actinomycetota bacterium
ACACCGACTGCTTCAGTAGTTGTCACTCCTTCACCGTCACCAACACATGGTCCAGTGACCTTGGTCGTATCTGCGCCTCGAGGAAATTCATATATCGACATCATCGTTGATGGCAAAGATGTTGAAAAGGGATCGATCTTTCAAGGTCAGACCAAGACCTACAAAGGGTCTACGGCTATCAGTGTCTATTTCAGCAATCCAGCAGGTCTTGATGTGACATTTAATGGAAAGCTATTGGCGCCATTAGGCGGTCAGAACGAAGAGGTTCGACGCACCTTCCGCTAACATCACCTCATGTCCCGTACCGTTGCAATTGTCACGATGGGCTGTGCGCGCAATGAGGTCGATTCTGAAGAGTTAGCGGGGCGACTTGAGGCAGATGGCTGGACCTTAGTCAGCGATGTCGAATTAGCAGAAGTTGCGGTAGTAAATACATGTGGATTTATCGAATCCGCTAAGAAAGATTCGGTCGATGCGCTACTTGAAGCAAATTCACTCAAGGGGCACGGAACAACTCGCGCTGTGGTTGCAGTGGGCTGCATGGCAGAACGTTACGGAAAAGAGCTCGCGGAAGCGCTCCCAGAAGCTGATGCCATCTTGGGTTTTGATGATTATCAAGATATCTCCGAACGTTTGCAATCAATTATTAGTGGAAACTCGCATGCCCCGCACACTCCTCGTGATCGACGTGCGCTGCTGCCGATTGCGCCGGTCGAAAGAGCAGCAGCGCGCGATGAAACCTTCGCCTCTGCCGTCGGCGCAGGTGGTTCACTCTTTCGCAAACGTTTAGGTGATGCGCCCTGGGCGCCACTCAAGATTGCATCTGGTTGCGATCGTCGCTGTTCATTCTGTGCGATCCCATATTTCAGAGGCTCATTTATCTCTCGCCGGCCCACAGAGATTTTGCAAGAAGGGCTCTGGCTGGCTCAGCATGGAGTCAGCGAACTCTTTCTGGTGAGTGAGAACACGACTTCGTATGGAAAAGATCTGGGAGATCTCAAATTAATGGAGAAAATCCTCCATGAATTTGCCGAAATTGAAGGTATCGAAAGAGTTCGACTTTCATATCTACAGCCAGCAGAGATGCGGCCATCGCTCTTACAGGCAATGATTGAGACCGAAAAAGTTGCACCATACTTTGATCTCTCGTTCCAACACACTAGTCCAACCGTTCTACGCCGGATGCGCCGATTCGGAGACTCAGAGAAGTTTCTTCATCTCATTACCCAAATCAGAGCGCTTTCCCCAGAAGCTGGAATTAGATCGAATTTTATTGTGGGATTCCCAGGTGAAACAGAAGCGGATTACAACGATTTAGCAGAGTTCATTACAGCGGCGAAGCTCGATGCTGTCGGCATCTTCGGCTATTCAGATGAGGATAAGACTGAAGCGCTCGACTTAAGCGATAAGGTCGCCGAAGAAGTAATTCGGGAAAGAGTTGAAGCACTCTCATCTCTTGCCGATGAGATGGTCTCCTTGCGCGCGCAGGCACGCATTGGAGAAGAAGTTCGAGTATTGATTGAAGATGCAGAACTACAAGAAGGGCGCGCCGCTCACCAAGGCCCTGAAGTAGATGGCACCACCTCATTTATCGGAACTGATTTCACAGTCGGGCAATATGTCGATGCCGTCGTTATCGATTCTATGGGTGCAGATTTAGTGGCGGAGGCACGATGAAAGCTCCGGCCTTTATTACTCCCAACACTCTTACTATTACACGGATTCTCTTTATTCCGATTGGCGTCTTCACCATTTTCTTTGATGGAGGAACCAACTCTCGCTACCAGATAATCGCCTGGTGTATATATTTCTTTCTTGGGCTGACAGATATTGCAGATGGCAAGTGGGCGCGTCAATCTAATCGCATCACCGCACTAGGTACTTTTCTTGATCCCGTAGCAGATAAAGCGCTGATCGGATCTGCGATGATTTCGCTCTCAATTCTCGGACGCTTTCCTTGGTGGATAACTTCCGTGATTCTCTTCCGCGAAATTGGAATCACAGTATTTCGACTACTTGTCATCAAAGATGGTGTAATTCCTGCCAGCAAAGGCGGAAAACTCAAGACCGGATTCCAAGGTTTCGGAGTAGGTTTCTTTATGCTTCCACTTCCCGATTCTCTTAACTGGTTCAAATACTCATTTATTGCGGTCGCAGTAGTGCTCACAATTACAACTGGCTATGACTACTTACGTACGTGGTATCAGAAGAGATAGATTGAACTCATGACTACGAGCGTCTACGCGACAACCATTATCGAAACCTTAAAAGCTCGAGGCGAAACTGTATCTGTGGCAGAGTCATTGACTGGAGGAGGTTTAGGCCATGCACTGACGCAAGTACCGGGTGCATCGCAAGTCTTTCTTGGCGGAATCATCGCCTACACAGCAGATGTAAAAGTAAATTTCTTAGGAGTACCTCGTGCAACCATTGATCAATTTACGGTGGTGAGCGAAGAAGTTGCCGTTGCGATGGCAGATGGTGCTCGCGAAAAAATCGGAACAACCTGGGCTATTTCAACGACAGGAATTGCAGGTCCAGGCGATTACATGGGAGTCCGTGAAGGTACGGTCTGGATCGCTATCTCGGGGCCAATCAATCAGACCCTGCAATTGACCCTCGATGGCGGGCGAGATGGCGTGCGCCAAGGCGCTATATCCAGCGCGATTGGTAACTTTGCGCGTATCCTTACTACCTAAAGTCGATTTGAGAGGAGTCAGCGATGGCGTTGCTACGTGAAGCAGTTGGTCACACCCTTCGTGATGCTCGCACCTCACAATCTCGCACACTCCGTGATGTCGCTCGCGAAGCTCGAGTTTCATTGGGCTATCTCTCTGAGGTAGAGCGCGGACAGAAAGAAGCATCGTCAGAGTTGCTCAATGCGATCTGCGAAGCACTTGGTCTTACCTTGTCATCTGTGATGACTGGCGTTGCACACGAACTCACATCTCGTGAAAGCGCAAAGCTCTCCGTTGTCGACGCAGCCTAAGTACGCCTTGCAAGGCGGAATTCATCGTCGCACCGAGAGCGCAATTCTCGAAGGTACAAAATCTCTCATTGCATTGCACGGGATTTCTCATATCTCCATGATTGATATCGCAGATGCTTCTGAAGTATCTCGCGCCACTTTATATAACCATTACCGAGATAAGAGCGCCGTTCTCGAAGCCTTGATCACCGCTGAAGTTGAAAGACTTGTTGCGCTAGCAACAAGAGCGGGGACACCCGCTGATGCGCTCGAGACTCTCTCCCGCGAAATTTCGAGCGATGAGGCTCTGGCGGCAATGCGAATTCACGATGCAGATATGTTGATTGCAGTCATGTCGCATGCCGAAAATCCGCTCTACTTAGTTTTAGCCCAAGCAATCTATGCCGCCACGAAATCTGAAGCTGGGACCGGACTTGCTATGCGTTGGTTATTGGGCCAAGTAATGCAGCCAATAACGCCAAAGCAATCGCGCGAACAAGCCGAGCTCTTGGTAGAGCGCACACTCTTTTAATTGACGGATTACAACTGATGCGAATCTCAGATCTACGCGAAAGACTTGTGCTCTCATTTGGAGAAGATTGGGCTACCTCTTTTTCGCATGACATAGCAATCAGCGAACTCGGATCACTGACGGTCAATGAGGCTTTAACTGCTGGTCGTGAGGCCGATGAAATTTGGCGGGCAGTCTGCAAGCAATGTCCTACTGAGACCGCAAAGTATCGGTACTAGCGATGCCAGTTGTCTCCGAAGTATTTACAAAAGATAAGAACCTTCCCGCACTCGTTCTCGTTCATGGCCTCGGCTCAGCAGGCAATATCTGGAAGTCGCTCCATGCTGGTCTCGAAGATTCTTTTACTATCTATCCCATAGATTTACCGGGACATGGAAGTGCGCCGTTAGGTGATGAAGCACTTGATCCACAATCACTTGCGCAGGCAATTGCTGAAGCTCTCGAACGCGATCATGGGGTTCGAGAATTTCACTGTGCTGGAAATTCACTTGGCGGATGGATTGCACTTGAGATTGCAGCCCAATATCCAGATCGCGTAAAGAGCGTTACCGCTCTTGCTCCGGCGGGTTTGTGGCATGAAGGCCCAACCCAGAAGTTGCCACCAAGTCTCTTTGCCAGATTTCTTGCCAAGATCTCGCAGTATTTTCTCCGTACCGCTTATCGCTTACCGCCGCTGAAAGCTCTCGGCTATAGAAAAATCACCCACTTGTGGCGAGAACTCTCCTTTGAGTCTTGTAAAGATTCAGTTATAGCCATGGCTCGTTCAGTCGGATATATGCCGATGTGGAAATCAATTCGTTTCAAGAAATTTAACGCAGAGATTCCAGCAACTGTGCCGGTCTCAATCATCTTCGGAGATTACGATCTGACTCTGCCGCATCCGCGCGCCCAAGAGCGCGATGTTGCGCCGCGTCACTCAAAGTGGATTGTGGTTGATAACTGCGCGCATGTAATTATGTGGAACTATCCAAAGCTGACAGTGGATTTTATCAAGCGAACCGCCTTTACACCGCGATAACTTCGAGTATCCAGGGCTCGATGCCATCAGATGGAGTCAGCGCGCATGGATATTTCTCAGAGACAATCGCGTAAAGATCCTCGGGGTTCTTTGGCAGGGACCGTGATTGCAGCAACCAACGCGTAATTTCACCGCGAGTCTTCTTCGACATATGAGTGACAACAGTTCGTACTCCATCGACAACGGTAGAAACCCGAATTTCGACAGTGATATCGACAGGGGAGTGCCAGACGGTCTTATAGGTAGAAGATCGGCAATCGACGATCAGCCCAGTTTTAATGGAGCCAAGGATCGCAGCGACCGGCTCTCGCATCGCCTTGTTATCAATCTTCTCTTTATAGCTCTCAATTCTCTGCAAAGGACGAACTGCGCCATATTTGGCCGAGATAATCGCAATCGCTAACTCGCCGCGCTTCTTGGCGGCAGCGGAAAGGCTGGGCCAATCTAGGGCTTGATAGAGCACCCCGGTATAGACGTTGATGGCAGGGGTGGGCTTACTTGTCTGGCTCTTCTTCTCGGAGGGTGGCAAGAGGATGAGCATGCGACACACCCTACTTGTCAGTGGCGCCTGCTACCTTTCGAACAGATGTTCGGATACCCTTATCCGCATCACCTTAGTTCACAGCTAGATGATGGGTCAGGAAACTGACTGCACAACCAGAGCGGTGCTCAGCCTCCGCCCACAGCGTCTCTATAACGCGAGGGCCGTCGCAGAGAATTTCCGTACCTTCTGGGCCGAATACCAACGGCTGCGCTCGCAGACGTTCGAGATGAAATGGAGAATACAGTGGCTGCAGAAAAATCAAAGCCTGAAGATAAAAATGTATCCGACCGCCAGAAGGCGTTAGATACCGCGCTAGCTCAAATCGAACGACAGTTTGGTAAGGGCTCAGTTATGAAGATGTCAGATCGTCAAGCACAAGTAATCGAGGTAATTCCAACTGGCTCCATCGCACTCGATGTTGCACTTGGAATCGGCGGCCTTCCACGTGGTCGAATCATTGAAATTTATGGACCTGAATCATCAGGTAAGACAACTCTTACCTTGCATGCAATTGCAAATGCTCAGAAGGCTGGCGGAATCTGCGCCTTTATCGATGCAGAACATGCATTCGATGCAGAGTATGCAAAGAAGCTCGGCGTCGATATCGATGCACTTCTCGTCTCACAGCCAGATACCGGCGAACAAGCTCTCGAGATAATGGATATGTTGATCCGTTCCGGAGCGCTCGATCTCGTTGTTGTCGACTCTGTTGCAGCCCTTGTTCCTCGCGCAGAAATCGAAGGCGAGATGGGCGATTCACATATGGGTCTCCAGGCGCGCCTTATGTCACAAGCGCTTCGTAAGATCACTGGTGCGCTCCACCAATCAAAGACAACTGCCATCTTTATCAATCAGCTCCGCGAAAAGATTGGTGTCTTCTTCGGATCTCCTGAAACCACAACCGGTGGTAAGGCGCTCAAGTTCTACGCATCCGTCCGCCTCGATATCCGTCGAATTGAAACTCTTAAAGAGGGTACCGAATCAGTCGGTAACCGTACCCGCGTCAAGGTCGTCAAAAATAAGATGGCACCTCCCTTCAAGCAGGCAGAGTTCGACATTATCTACGGCGTCGGAATCTCTCGCGAAGGATCACTTCTCGATATGGGCGTTGAGCTCGGTATCGTCAAGAAGTCAGGCGCTTGGTATACCTACGAAGCCGATCAACTCGGTCAAGGTAAAGAGAATTCACGCGCCTTCCTCATCGATAATCCAGATCTAGCCAATGAGATTGAATCTAAGATCCGCGCCAGCTTCGTTCCTGTAGAGGTCGATGCAGCGATGATTGCAGAGATCGATGAAGCGGCAGCAGAGGTTGATTTCTAATTTCTCTGCAATTTGCCAAAGTTGAACGTGGTGAGGGCTCCGACCCTTACGAAGTAGCTCACACAATTGCACTGAATGCACTTGTGACCAGAGCGAAAAGTAAGGGCGAGCTTCTCGCTCACCTCAAAACCCGGGGCGTCGAAGATGACGTAGCGCAGGCTGTCGTCTTTCGATTGCAAGAGAGTGGACTCGTCAATGATCGCGAGTTCGCGGCTGCTTGGGCAACTTCGCGCCATTCACATAAGAAGCTCTCAAAGCGCATCATCGCCGGCGAACTTCGCCAAAAAGGGGTTACTCAAGAGCAGATTGATGAAGCTCTCGATGGCATCGATGATGAATCTGAGTATCGCGTTGCATTTGATTTAGGATTTAAGAAGTACAACACCATGTCGCGCATCGAACCCGATGTACAGATTCGTCGAATTCAATCACTCTTAGCGCGTAAGGGATTTAACTTTACCGTTATCTCTCGAGTCCTTCGCGAACTCGATCTCATCAATAACTAGCCTACTTACCTTGCTTTAAATGTTCGGTAAGTCGCTCAGCTGTTGCTACGACAGCAGCGGCATGTAATCGCCCTGGTTGGCGCCCCAATCGTTCGATCGGCCCGCTAATAGATACTGCGGCGATTACCTTCCCATTTGGTCCGCGCACTGGCGCAGATACAGATGCAACGCCTGCTTCGCGTTCTCCGACAGATTGCGCCCACCCGCGGCGGCGATCTGCAGCTAAATGTGCAGCGGTATAACGCGCATTCTTTAAACCGCGATGAATTTTTTCAGAGTCTTCCCACGCCATCAAAATTTGGGCGGCAGATCCTGCTTGCATAGTGAGCGAGGCCCCGACAGGAACTGAATCACGTAAACCAGAAAGCCGTTCAGCAACTGCAACGCAGATGCGGATATCGCCTTGGCGACGATATAGCTGCGCAGATTCACCGGTTGCATCGCGAAGGGCTGCCAGCGCTGGGGCAGCAGCGGCGATAAGGCGATCTTCGCCGGCAGCGGCTGCAAGTTCGGCAGAACGTGGACCCAAGATGAAGCGGCCATTGAGGTCACGCGCTACGAGGCGATGGAATTCAAGCGCGACAGCTAAGCGGTGAGCGGTGGGGCGAGCAATTCCGGTTGCGGCAACTAACTCTGCGAGGGAGTGGGGCCCTGATTCGAGGGTGGCAAGGATGCCGACGGCTTTATCTAAGACGCCGACTCCGCTATTCTTCTTATCCACGGAGTGATATTAGCATCTCACCCTTTAAGATGGCAATATCGCCAAGTCTTAATTGCGTTGAAGATGGCAATA
>JBAXLF010000047.1:0-6438 GCA_037134955.1 Actinomycetota bacterium
GTTACTGGTGGAGCACTTCTTATCTTGTGGATCTGGTGGCAGGTCTCAGCGAAGAAGTGGTTTACCGGACCAAAGCGCACTATCTAAAAATAAATACTCAGTAATACACACGCTACCTACAAGAAAGAGATGTGATATCCGTGGCTGCAATGACAGTTGAAGAGCTCCGTTCCGAGATTGCAACAGGAGCAATAGATACAGTGGTCATTGCAATGACAGATATGCAAGGTCGTCTTGTAGGAAAGCGCGTGCATGGGCAGTACTTCCTTGATGAAGTTCTGAAGCACGGGACAGAGGGCTGCAACTATCTTCTTGCAGCCGATATCGATATGAATACCGTCGCAGGGTATGAGATGTCTTCATGGGAGCGCGGCTATGCCGACTTCGCCATGATTCCCGACATCTCTACCTTGCGCCGGATTCCATGGCAGCCAGGTGCGGCCATGTTGTTAGCCGATGTGCAGTGGCTCGATGGAACAGATGTTGTTGCATCTCCTCGCCAAATTCTGCGCAAGCAAGTGAAAGCTCTCGCCGATGCAGGGATGCAGGCGATGGTTGGCACTGAACTTGAATTTGTCGTTTTTCACGATACCTATGAAGAAGCCTGGATGAAGGCCTATCGCGATTTAACGCCAGTAAATCTCTATAACGTCGATTACTCAATTATGGGTGGCTCACGTATCGAACCGTTATTGCGCACTATTCGCTTAGGTATGGCGGGCGCCGGAATGATCGTTGAATCCGTAAAGGGTGAATGTAACTTTGGTCAGCATGAGATTGCATTTAAATATAGCGATGCGCTCTCTAACTGCGATCAGCATGTGATTTATAAGAACGGTGCGAAAGAGATTGCAGCGCAAGAAGGCTATGCGCTCACCTTTATGGCAAAGCCAAATCAGAAAGAGGGCAACTCATCCCACATCCACTGCTCATTCCGCGGACTGGATGGTTCGATGGTGATGGCAGATGAATCTGATAAGGAACACGGGCTATCAGATATCGGGCGCTCCTTTATCGCAGGACAGATTGCTCATTTGAAAGAGATCTCATTGTTATTTGCGCCGAATATCAATTCATATAAACGATATGTACCTGGCTCATTTGCTCCTACTGCAATTCGCTGGGGGCGCGATAACCGCACCTGTGCACTGCGCTTAGTGGGACATGGACAATCACTTCGACTTGAGAACCGCGTACCTGGTGGAGATGTCAATCCCTATCTTGCAGTCGCCGGAATCATTGCAGCCGGACTCGATGGAATTAATCGCAAGTTAAAGTTAGAAGATGCCTTCCAAGGAAACGCATACGCATCAGAATCAGAGCGAGTACCATCCAGCATGCTAGAAGCTCAGAAGTTATGGTCTGAAAGTGCGTGGGTGAAATCAGTATTTGGAGCAGAAGTTCAGGCGCATTACACCAACATGGCACAGGTCGAACTCGATGCATATGGCAAAGCGGTCACCGACTGGGAACTCTTTAGAAACTTCGAAAGGTTTTAATTCATGTCTTCGGTATACGAGGTAATTAACCCTGCAACCGAAAAGGTTGTCAAAGCTATCGAGCTCGCCGATGAGGCAGCAACAGATGCTGCAATCGAGCGTGCCCATAAGGCATTTGATAGCTGGCGCCATGTTGCACCGGGAGATCGCGCCAAGTTACTGCGTTCCTTTGCATCTGTTGTCAGCGCGCATCGCGAAGAGTTAGCAGCGATTGAAATCGAAAACTCAGGTCACACTCGCGGCAACGCGCTATGGGAGGCCGATAACGTTGCCAATGTTCTGAATTATTACTCGGCAGCTCCTGAGCGCTTATTCGGAAAGCAGATTCCTGTTCCCAATGGAATCGATATTACTTTTAAGGAACCACTTGGTGTCATTGGCGTGATTGTTCCCTGGAACTTTCCGATGCCCATTGCTGGATGGGGATTTGCGCCAGCACTAGCTGCAGGAAATACCGTTGTCTTAAAGCCTGCGGAGTACACACCAATGACAGCAATTCGCTTGGGCGAATTAGCGCTAGAAGCAGGTCTGCCAAAAGATGTCTTTACCGTCATTCCAGGTAAGGGATCCATTGTTGGTGCGCGTTTTGTCACTCATCCAAAGGTGCGCAAGATTGTCTTTACCGGTTCTACCGAAGTTGGTAAATCAATCATGGCCGGATGCGCCGATCAGGTAAAGCGCGTGACTCTCGAACTTGGCGGCAAGAGCGCCAACGTCATCTTTGCCGATAGCGATATTGAAAAAGCTGCCGCAAATGCACCTGGGGCAGTCTTTGATAATGCTGGCCAAGATTGCTGCGCGAGATCTCGTATCTTGGTGGAAAAATCTGCCTTCGATAAATTCATGTCAGCCTTTGAAGTCGCGGTGAAGAAGTTTCGCGTGGAAGATCCATCACTTGCAACAGCAGATATGGGTCCGATGATTTCAGCAAAGCAGAAGGCGGCCGTTGAAAAATATCTTGATGAACCCGTTGCCTTTACTGGAAGCGCGCCCAGTGGCGCTGGCTTCTGGTTACCGCCAACAGTTCTCTTGCCAACATCAACTAAGTCAAAGGCGTGGAACGAAGAGATCTTTGGACCGGTTGTATCTGTCATGACCTTTGATGGTGAAGATGATGCAATCGCAAAGGCCAATGACACCGAATTTGGTCTATCTGGATCTATCTGGACGCGCGATTCCGGTAAGGCAATTCGCGTTTCACGTGCCATCGAGAGCGGCAATTTATCGGTCAATTCAAACTCTTCAGTTCGTTACTGGACACCATTTGGTGGTTATAAGCAATCTGGTTTGGGACGAGAACTCGGCCCAGATGCACTTGATTCATTTACTGAGGTAAAAAACGTTTTTATCTCAACTGAGAAATAACTAGGGGATATCGATGAGTAAGCGTTTAGAGGGCAGAGTCGCAGTAATTACAGGTGCAGGTAGCGGAATTGGCTATGCCACCGCGCTTCGCTTGGCATCAGAAGGCGCTCATGTAGTTGCCGTTGATACCAACGAGACAACCGGCAACGCCATTGCTGCAGAGACAGGCGGCATCTTCGTTAAGGCTGATGTCACCAGCGCTGCCGATGTCGAGAATATGTACAAGGTCGCCTTTGATAAGTACGGTCGCATCGATATCGCCTTTAACAATGCAGGTATCTCACCACCTGATGACGATTCCATTTTGACGACAGGGCTCGATGCATGGGAGCGCGTTCTGCGCGTTAATACCACCAGCGTCTTCTTATGTTGCAAAGCCGTTATTCCTTATATGCAGAAGGCGGGAAAGGGTTCCATTATTAATACTGCATCTTTTGTGGCCACTATGGGAGCTGCAACATCGCAGATCGCATACACAGCTTCAAAAGGTGGCGTGCTCTCCATGAGCCGCGAACTCGGTGTGCAATTCGGTCGTGAGGGTATCCGCGTCAATGCGCTATCACCCGGACCAGTTAATACACCTTTGCTACAAGAACTCTTTGCAAAGGATAAAGAGCGCGCAGCTCGTCGCTTAGTGCACATTCCAATGGGACGTTTTGCTGATGCAACGGAAATCGCGGCAGCGGTGGCATTCCTTGCAAGTGATGATTCCAGCTTTATCACTGCAGCTAATTTCTTAGTTGATGGTGGTATTTCGGGAGCGTACGTAACTCCGCTCGACAATTAATTAACTGTAATTACCTCGGCGGTCGCAATCCGGTCGAGGAAGGTATTTACTAAGTCAAAAGCGTTCTGATCAGTCTGTGATTGGAGCGCTTTTGTCTGCGCGCGCAAAGCATCAGGATCAACGCCTTCAGATTCCACTTCTGCGCAACCGCCCTCCATGGCAAGCCACTCTTCAAGAACTTCTGGATCAATCTCTGGATGAAATTGCAGAGCGAGTGTGCGACCTACAGTAAATGCCTGAACCGCAAGACCGGTGCGAGCAATTTCGGTGGCAAGGGGCGGTGAGATCCAACGATCCCAGTGATATTCAAACCAAGGACCTGCAGATATCAGCGATGGATCATCGGTATGGATTTCATACCAACCGAGCTCTGCTTCCGGTGCGCGCGATACAGATCCACCCAAGGTGCGCGCCATCATCTGACCGCCGAAACAAATTCCCATAATTGGTTGGCCCGCATTATGTGCTGCTTTTAACGCTGCCAGTTCGGGCGTTAACCAATTGCCGATGCGTTCATCTTCATATGCACCATACGGTGCGCCCATCGGAACGATGATGTCGTACTGAGAAAAATCTGGAAAGGTGACTGTGACATTAGGTGCGCCGTAACTAGATTCCGGAACAACGAGAAATCTCTCTATCGAGTATCCACGCGCTTCAAAGGCGCGCCAGATAGGACCGCCTAGCGAGACATGATCATGTTCGATAAAGAGGGCGCGTTTTGTCATTTCGTCTCTGCAATTCTGGCTTTGACCATATCGAGAATTAATTTCTCTTCGACTTTCCAATCATTGGGAACGCCGATGGTCTTCTTTTTGAGATCTAAATGTTCGAGGCGATCTGCAAAATCGGCCAGAACATCGGTTGACCATGGGGCAATCAGAATATGTTTCGTAGCTGCAGTTGCACCGAAGATGTAATCGTTGCCGAGTTTGAGCATCGGTTGGTTCCAGGCGATCAGTAATTCAGTTTTAGGATATTTGGTTTGAATTACTTTGAAGATCTTGCGCATGGTGGTGGCTTGCTTGGGATCGATTGTCTTGTAATAGTCGGTAGGGGTCTCAAATCGCTTGGCGCTGGTCGAACCGCGTGAATACATCACGAGGGCGTTGGCGTGGGCTTGCGAGAAACCGTAATTCTCACGGAGATAAGAAATCTGTTGTGGGTACTTCTCGTCCTTGATCTCTTTCATGACCTTAAACCAATAGGCCATCTTCTCGCCGTAGCGCTTCTCGATAGCGGGGAAGTGGGCCTCGCGGGCGGGATCTTTCGGCACGCTCGCAAGTGTACTTTCACATAGTTATTTAAGAATGTGTTCACCTAGATTGCACTTGAGATTTCCTTGCTTTCCACTCAGGGAGGAGATAGTCCGCCTTAGAAATTTATTAGCCTCCTTCCGGTTCATGAGTTTCCTCCAAACGGGACAGCACCAAAGAAAGATTTCGCATGGATGAGGGTCTAGCGAAACTTTCGTAGACAAGAAGCCCATCGGCGCCCCTTGCCGGTGGGTTTCTTGCTCTCCGGCTACTACGATTTAGAGATTATGAAAGATGCATCGCTGGCCATTGATGTCGGGGCAACCAAGGTCGCAGTGGGCCTGATTGGTCGCGATGGCGAAGTAATTGCGCGTACAGATATCAGCTCCAAGGTCGGGTCATTAGATGAACTCAACGACTCGCTCTCTGCGGCGATTTCGCAGATCTGTCATCGCGGCGGCGTGAAGATTGTTGGAGCAGGAATTGGATCTGCAGGTCCTATCGATAAAGATTTAGGCACCATCAATCCCGTCAATATTCCGCACTGGGTTGATTTCTCTCTTGTTGATTTTGTTCGTACTGTTTCTGGAATTCGCAATGTCCGCATCATCGGCGATGCCAGCGCCTTGGCTTATGCAGAGTTTGTATTGGGAGCAGGTCGTGGTGCGACAAATTTGATGGGCATTGTTGTCTCCACTGGTATTGGTGGGGGAGTCGTTCTCAATGGCTCTTTCCATGTGGGGCGCACAGGTAATGCCGGGTTGATTGGACATAGCGTTGTTGTACGCAATGGTGCGATCTGCGCCTGTGGCCAGCGCGGATGTGTCGAGGCCTATGCCAGTGGCACCAATATGGCGAAAGCTTTTGGAGCAGATAACTTTGAAGTAGTCGCAGATGCGGCGCGAAGTGGGGATGCGAAAGCGATTGCGGTTATTGATGAAGGCGCCGCTGTCATGGCTTTAGGTTTGCTCAATTCGGTAGCGCTCATGGATCTCGACACTATCGTTGTAGGCGGGGGAGTCATGAACGCAGATGATGTCTACTGGCCGATATTGCAGAAACACTTTACGCAAGAGATCGAAAAGCTTAATTTCCCGGGAAGTGTGGCGTTAAAGAAGGCAACACTCGGCAAAGATTCAGGACTTGTCGGCGCAGGTTTGATTGGATTCATCCCATCAACGAAAGGGGCTTAACGGTGTTGGAATTTTCTGAACGCCCTTGGGGCACCTATCAAGTCCTTCACACCAGCGCTATTGCGCAGGTGAAGGAAATTACCGTCAAAGCTGGTGCACGCCTTTCCTATCAAACCCACAAGATGCGCGCCGAACATTGGTTTATTACCGCAGGTCCCGCACTTGTCACCATTGATGGTGAAACCAGGACACTCAATGTCGGTGATTCAGTCGATATTGGAATCGGGGTTGCACATCGTATGGCTGCACCTGAATCAAATGCAGTCACCTTTATTGAAGTACAGACCGGTACCTACTTTGGTGAGGATGACATCGTTCGCCTCGAGGATGACTTCGGC
>JBAXLF010000048.1:0-6394 GCA_037134955.1 Actinomycetota bacterium
GTTGTTCCCTTCATCTTCTTCTTCCTGAAAGAGAAGCCTGAGTTAATTGGACTTACGCCATACGGTGCACCTGATGGATGGCAACCACCGCCACCTAATGAAATGTCTGCCGGACGTATCGCCATTGATACTTTGGCGCGCGCCTCTAAGATGAAGAATTTTTGGATTCTCTTCGGAACATTCTTTGTCTGCGGACTATCTACCAATGGGCTGATTGGTACTCACTTTATTCCGGCCGCTCACGATCATGGAATGGTCGAGACCGTTGCGGCAAGTTTGTTGGCTCTCGTCGGCGTCTTTGATGTGGTTGGCACAATTTTTTCTGGCTGGCTTACTGATCGAATTGATCCACGCAAATTGCTCTTCTTCTATTATGGACTACGCGGGTTATCACTCTTCCTCTTGCCATCAATTCTCTTTAGAACGATGCACCCATCAACTCTCGTTTTCATCATCTTCTATGGCCTTGATTGGGTAGCAACTGTTCCTCCGACCATCATGTTATGTCGGTCAATTCTTGGCCCACAGCGCGCCACCGTGGTTTATGGATGGGTCTTTGTAGGGCATCAGATAGGTGCATCGGTTGCTGCAATTGGTGCAGCGCTACTTCGAGTGAAGTTAGGTGATTACGCACTCGCCTTCTATATCTCAGCAACGATGTGTCTTGTCGCATCTGCTGCAGTGCTACAGATAGCTAAGGGAAAGACGACCGCCGAGCTTCGAGGTTAAAGTGGAACGCGATACGACGAATTATTACGAACTATTTGGGGGAGAAGCTTTCTTCGCTGATTTAGTCTCGCAGTTCTATGCGCAAGTAGCTACCAATGAAATCTTGCGTCCGATGTATCCCGAATCAGATATGAAAGGCGCAGCGCATCGCTTACAGATATTCCTCGAGCAATATTGGGGTGGGCCAACCACCTATCAAGAAGAGCGAGGACATCCACGCCTTCGTATGCGTCACGCCGGATTCCATATCAACCCAGCAGCAAAAGAGGCCTGGCTTGCATGTATGAGCACAGCTGTTGATGGAACGAACTTACAACCAGAGCTACGAGAAAAGTTGTGGCGCTACCTCGAAGGAGCAGCGCTTCATATGGTGAATGTTCTGGATTAACGTCTCTGAGATTTATTACCGACAACGAGAATTTCACCGTTGCGGATATACCAAAGTACGTTCTTCTTATCGCGAATCTGGGTAACCCGAAGTCCTACGCGCTCAACTTTTCCTTCAACTTCTTGCACCTTTACTTCATCACCAACACCGTATTGATCTTCAATCAACATAAAGATTCCTGACAAGATATCTCGAACCATGGTTTGTGCACCAAGGCCCAGCGCAACACCGATTACTCCTGCAGATGCGATTACGGGACCTAGGTTGAATCCGAATTCTCCCAAGATCATTCCGATTGCAATGATCCAGACAGCTGCATTGAAAGTTGAACTAAATACTGTTCCGATAGTGCGCGCGCGTTCTGCTTGGCGCTTGGCAGTTCCAGGCCCCGGCTTTAAATCGGCATTGGCAAGTCTGACGATGGCGCGATCTATTGCGCGGTGGCCCACCAGGTGGCTGATGAGGGCCGTTAATAAGATGACTAAGACTCGAAGAGGGCTGCCGTTAAACCACTCCCAGATTGCCCGCGTATGTTCACTCATAGGCCTTAAGGGTAGTGAAATCTTTATCTAAATTTCACCGCGAAATACCCCTCTTACTCAGAGTTTTGAGGCAATATAACCCAATCAACGCGAGCCACGCGTTGGAACCGAGGTAACGATGAACCGGACGCTGGTGCTCAACGCCACTTACGAACCACTGGGTGTTGTCACAGATCGACGCGCGCTTATTTTGGTTCTCAACAATCGAGCGACGATGATTGAATCCTCCGGAACAATTCTTCATTTTGCCAATGGCCAACTCGAACTTCCTTCAGTTGTTCGCCTCAATAAATTTGTAAAGATTCCTTATCGCCATGCGGTTCCGCTTTCACGCCGTGCCATATTTGCACGCGATGGTGGACGCTGTGTTTACTGCAACGCAACTGCAACTTCTATTGACCATGTCATTCCACGTTCTCGTGGTGGTGGTCACAATTGGGAGAATGTCGTAAGCGCCTGTCACAAGTGCAACCATGTGAAAGCGGATAAACCACTCAAAGAACTTGGATGGCGATTGCGTTCGCTTCCTCGCGAACCAGTGGGGGCTGCTTGGAGAATTCTTGGAACAGGTCGCACCGAATCTCGTTGGTTGCCATACCTCGAGCCATTTGGTGTCGCCGCTGCCACTGCATAGACTGCGCACATGATCAAGCACGCAATCGAATTAATTAACCAAGAGCCCGGAGCACACCCTGGTTTAGGACTCACTGCGCTTCAAACATTTACATATTTTGTTGCAGCGCCAGTCGGTCTATTTCTCATTATTTCAATTGCCGTGTGGGCCGCAACTGGCACAAAGAAGGTCGCAAAACCTGCTTCTGTAATTACAACTATCGAGTAATTACTTATCTGCAGCGCGTGCCTTGATGGCACGAGTCATGGCATCGCGGCCTTCTGTCACAGATCGGCGAAGAGCATTTGATGCATCTTTGCCGGTGACATCCAACCAATGCTGAGCCTTCTTCACAGTCTCTTCGCTAATTACCCAAGACGGGAATAAGAGAGTCGCTGTTGTCTCTGCGATTTCAAAGCCTTTGGACTCCCATACTTCAAGGATTGCGGTGAAGTAGTCATCGACAAAGTCAGCAAGGATTTCGTGGTGAATATTCTCGTTAAAGCCACGGCACATATATGAGTGGATTGTGTTTGAGAGATTGTCCTTGGTGATGGAGTTGAAAGCCTTTCGCTTTGCATCTTTTGATGGAAGAGCGGCATAGGCATAGGCGTTGTATTGCTTTCCGTGAGCTGTCTTATCTTTCGCTGACTCGGCATCGATTTCTGCTGGCCCGAATATTCCGCGCTTTACACCGCAGAGGAATAGGTACCAACGTTGATCAGCATCAAGTACTAGACCTGCTTCTGAACCATTGAGCATCGCCTTGATCTTCTCGAAGTGGGCTGGAGTAACAGCGTTGTTGGCAAAGGCGCGTGCAAATTGCAATTGGTGATCACTCGCTGGGGCAGCAGCAGCCAGCATCTGCGCTGTTGCATCGGCAACTTGGGCACGGAGAGCATCGCGCTTAGTTGGATTGGCATACGCCCAGATTGCAGTTTCAAATTGAATATATGTGGCAGCAACAATGGAGATATCTGATTCTGTCTTGAGCGCATTGAGCGCAATAGCGATGTAGTCAGAGGTAGATAGTTCGCCATCGCGACAGGAATCCCAAAGCGAAGCCCAGATAAGTCCACGTGCAAGTGGTTCATCGAGATCTGGTAGATGGCTCTTCATTGTTGTGATGGAGCGCTCATCAAATCGCAACTTTGCATATGTCTGATCTTTATCATTGACTAGAACAAGATCGGCAACCTTCTGATTAGCGAATTCAGTGACTTCGGTGAGAGCACCAGCGATATCGAGTTCGACGCTGGTTCGGCGTACAAGTTTGTCGCCTTGAATATCGAAAAGCCCCACATGTAAACGATGTGGGCGAAGTTCCTTTGAGCCGACAGGCATGGCGGGAGGATCTTGCTTAACTGAGACCGACTTGTAATTATCGCCGTCGATTTCTAAAACGGGGCGCAGAGTATTGACGCCCGCAGTGCGTAGCCAAGTAGCTACCCACGGAGTGAGATCGCGGCCAGATGCAGCTTCGAGTTGATCGATTAAATCTTGCAGACGAGTATTTCCAAATTGGTGCTTGGCAAAGTAGAGGCGAAGTCCCTTTATAAAGTTATCGCGTCCAACGTGGGCAACGAGTTGTTGCAAGACTGATGCACCCTTTGCATAAGAGATACCGTCGAAGTTTGTGCGCACTGCATCGAGATCTTCCATCTCGGTTGCAATCGGGTGCGTGGTACTCAATTGGTCGACGCGGTAAGCCCAGTTCTTGCGCAATGAGTTGAACTCAGTCCACGCATGGGTGTACTGAGTTGATTCAGAGACTGATTGGTAGGAAGCCCATTCAGCAAATGATTCGTTGAGCCAGAGGTCTTCCCACCATTTCATAGTGACCAAGTCGCCGAACCACATATGCGCCATCTCGTGGTGGATCGTGGTGGCACGGCTGACATAGTTGCGTTCAGTTACTTTAGAACGGAAGATCAAAACATCTTCATGGAAAGTTACGCAGCCGACGTTCTCCATCGCGCCCCAGTTGTATTCAGCGACGGCGATCTGGTCGTACTTACCGAATGGATATGCCAGACCGAAGGTCTTTTCGAAGTAGGCAAAGCCCTGCTTGGTAACTTCAAAGATTTTGTCTGCATCAACATATTTAAAGAATGATTTACGGGCATAGATACCCAGCGGGATTGTCTTCTCGCCCTTGTATTCATCGTGAACGGATGTATAGGCACCGGCAACAATTGCGGTGACGTACGTTGAGATGATCTGGGATTGCGCAAATTGCGTGAATTTGCGATCACCATCGAGATCCTTGGTGGATTCGACTCCGTAGTTAGAGATGACTTCCCAATGCTTAGGGGTAATGGTGCTGATCTTAAATGTTGCCTTCTGGTCGGGTTGATCAAAGCAGGCATACATACGGCGGGCATCGCCAGTTTCGAATTGGGTGTAAAGATAGACCTCGTTATCGGCTGGGTCTACAAAACGGTGCAGGCCTTCACCGGAGTTTGAGTAAATGCCATCATGTTCAATCTCAAGAACGTTCTCTGCAGCAAGGGCAGGAAGATAAATCGTTTCGCCATCAAATTGTGGATCGAATTCTGCACCATTGAGTTTTGCGCTGATTACTTTGCTACCGACGCAATCGATAAATGTTGTTGCACCAGGCTTAAGGCCAGCAAATTTCACAGTTGTCTTCACGCGGAAGTTTTCAGCGCCAGTTGTGAGATCGAGGTCAATTGAGTAGCTAGAAACTTTGATGAGGCCTGAACGTTCTGCTGCTTCAACTTGCTTGATATTTGTACCTGGCACGATAACTCCTTAGTAATTGGTCTGTCACAGACTTCGGTGGTTCAACCGCCCTATCCAACCACCACTTGCGATATTCGGCACGGGTTAGGATTGGGTGATGGAACAGGACTCGGTTCGCACTTATCGCTTGCGTGGATCTCGTATCACTGGACCGCAACAGAGCGCTCTTGATAAATACTGGGGCCTATATGGAATCGAATACTCATACGAACTCCTCGATATTTCCTCACTCTTTCCAACCTCGAAGCAAGTCATCCTCGAGATTGGTTTTGGAATGGGTGAGGCTACGGCGCTACTCGGAAGAGATTTTCCTGAAACTGGCTTTCTCGCAGTAGAAGTTCATAAGCCAGGCATTGGAAAGTTGATGGCTCGCATTGAAGAGTTAAGTCTTTCTAATATTCGGATCATCGAGGGTGATGCCCACCCGATAGTGAAGACGATGATCCCTGATGCATCAGTTGATGGCGTGCATTTATTCTTCCCAGATCCGTGGCCGAAGAAGCGCCACCACAAGCGACGTATCGTCAACAACGAATTTCTCAAACTTATACATCCCAAGATAAAAGATGGCGGCTTCTTTCACATTGCCACAGATTGGGTTCCTTATGCCGAGCAGATTGAAGAAGTGCTTGCCGCTAGCCCACTCTTTACTGGGGGAGTAATCGAACGGCCGGAATGGCGGCCACTTACTCGATTTGAGGGCCAAGGAATTACCAAAGATCATCAAGTAAATGATCTGCGCTACTTTAAAGTTTAGAGATCGCCGGTAATTTCGTAATTGGAAATTTTTGTAATTCGGCGTATATGACGTTCGTCGCCTGGAAATGGAGTGGCGATAAAGGTATCGATTAAGAGCTTTACGAAATCTGCTTCGTGCATTCGCCCGCCAACTGCAATGACATTGGCATTGTTATGTTCGCGAGCAAGTTTTGCAGTATCGATACTCCAGACAAGGGCGGCGCGAACTCCCTTTACTTTATTGGCCGCCATCTGCTCGCCATTGCCTGAACCTCCGAGAACGATGCCGAGAGATGTTGCATCCTTCGCGACTGCCTCAGCGCAGGGGATACAGAAGTCGGGGTAATCGTCGAGAGCGTCGTATTCGTAGGGACCATGATCTGTAACGTCGTGGCCATTCATGACGAGGTGAGTAATCAGCTCATTCTTAAAATCAAGACCAGCATGATCGCTACCGATGTGAATGCGCATGCGCAATTTAATCACGCAACCATTGGGGAAACGGAAAGCCCGCCACACTCTCGCGTGGCGGGCTTTCCTACCCAAGGAGGAACTACATGTTCTAAGTTCTTATGCTTTTGGTGTTGCTGGAAGTGTCAGAGTTGGTGTGCCATTTGG
>JBAXLF010000049.1:0-6294 GCA_037134955.1 Actinomycetota bacterium
CTTGGGAGATGATGACTTGGGAGATGATGACTTGGGGGTGGGGTTCTTTGCCATACACAGAGTGTTCCACAGGTTGGGGATAAATTCAAACAAATGTTCGAAAAATAGTTGCAGGTGTCGGTGGGGGGTTGTATGGTTTACCTATCGAACAAGTGTTCGAAAACCTTCCCCAAGGTTTGATCTACAGCAGGAGAGACGAACCATGAGCACAATGACACTTCCTACATACAGAGCTAAAGTCAGTGTAAATCAGGGCTTTCAGGCCAATCCGTCTACGGTTACCCTTAATCGTCGTGGCCGCCTAGCCCGCACCTTTGTGGTTCTCTCTCTCGCTATCGTCTTAGGTTCGCTCGTCAGCGCCAAGGCAGGGGCCGGCACAACTGCCGCCCCAACTTCAGCCTCATCCTTTATCACCGTCACTGTGGCGCCAGGCGAAACCGTCTGGTCGCTCGCCAACCGCCTCTCAGGCGGCTCCGATGTGCGCTCGCTCGTCTCCGAGATCATCTCGGCCAACTCCCTGGCCTCAGTCGATCTCTCAGCCGGCCAGAAGCTGCGCATCCCGCTCAAGTAGCGCGACACGAAATTGATTCTCGCTTCATCCTGCAGAGTCTCAAGAAATACTTTATAGTTCCCACTATATGTAGGGGTCGAAGGCGTTAAAACTTCCATAAGTAGTGTTTTTACGGTAGTTTTCGCAGTTCACCAATACACCCGAATTTGGGAAAAGTTGAGTATTCGAAGGGAGACACGCCGAGATGATTTGCCCGTTCTGCAGACATGAAGATTCACGAGTCGTCGACTCCCGCCCGGTCGTTGATGGCACAGAAATCCGCCGCCGCCGCGAATGCCCAAAGTGTGGCCAACGATTTTCAACCCAAGAGGTTGCCCTGCTCAACATCATTAAGCGATCCGGGGCCACCGAGCCATTTAGCCGCGAGAAAGTTCTTGTCGGCGTCCGTAAGGCGTGCCAAGGTCGCCCAGTAGATGAAGATGATTTGGTTCTGCTAGCCCAGCGAGTAGAAGAAACCCTTCGCTCAACCGGTCAAGCAGAAATTGAAGCTCAAGAAGTAGGAATGGCAATCCTTGCGCCACTCCGCGAACTCGATGAGGTTGCCTACCTCCGATACGCGTCTGTGTACCGTAACTTTGCCTCCCTTGAAGATTTCGAAGGTGAGATAGCACTTCTCCGCGCCCTTCCTTCGAGTGCAACAAATGCAACAAATGCAACACCAGCACGAACACCAGAAACATCATCAACAGTTCAACAGAAGACGGGGAAATAACACATGTCAGATACGGTCATCAATCGACCAATCAAGATCAAAGCTCACAACACCGTAAAGGGTAAGGGCTTAACGATCGAACGCATTTATACAACTGAAGGAGTCCATCCTTACGATGGAGTCAAGTGGGAACGACGTGACGTTGTTCAGTCAAACTGGAAGACCGGTGAGACTGTATTTGAACAACACGGCGTTGAATTTCCTGACTTCTGGTCAGTAAATGCTTCAACAATCGTAACTACCAAATACTTCCGTGGCGCAGTCGGTGCCGACAATCGCGAATGGTCTCTCAAGCAGGTCATTGATCGCGTTGTTCTTACCTACACAAAGGCCGGAAAAGAATTCGGTTACTTTGCAACAGATAAGGACGCAACAATTTTCGAGCATGAACTCACATACATGCTCATGCACCAAATCTTCTCTTTCAACTCCCCAGTGTGGTTTAACGTCGGAACTGCTGCCCCACAGCAAGTATCTGCCTGCTTTATCTTGTCTGTTGATGACACGATGGATTCAATTCTCAATTGGTACCGTGAAGAAGGAATGATCTTTAAGGGCGGTTCTGGTGCCGGTCTTAACTTGTCACGTATCCGTTCTGCAAAGGAACTCCTCAAATCAGGTGGAACAGCTTCTGGCCCAGTTTCATTTATGCGCGGAGCAGATGCATCAGCAGGAACAATCAAGTCAGGTGGCGCAACCCGTCGCGCTGCAAAGATGGTTGTTCTCGATGTAGATCACCCAGATATCGAAGAATTTATCGAGACCAAGGTCAATGAAGAGGACAAGATTCGCGCCCTTCGTGATGCTGGCTTTGATATGGACCTTGGTGGAAAAGACATCATCTCTGTCCAGTACCAGAATGCAAATAACTCAGTGCGCCTCTCAGATAAGTTTATGAAGGCCGTTGAAAACGGAGAGCAATTTGGTCTCACAGCTCGTTCAACTGGTGAAGTTATTGACACAGTTGATGCGCGCGAACTCTTCACAAAGATTGCACAAGCTGCATGGGCATGTGCTGACCCAGGAGTTCAATTTGATGACACCATCAATGATTGGCACACAACTCCAGAGTCAGGTCGCATCAATGCGTCAAACCCTTGCTCTGAGTACATGTCACTCGATAACTCATCATGTAACTTGGCTTCATTGAACTTGATGAAGTTCCTCAACGCTGATGGATCATTCGATGCAAAGACATTTGCAAAGGCATCAGATTTGATCATCACCGCGATGGATATCTCAATCTGTTTCGCAGATTTCCCAACTGAAGCGATTGGCGACACAACTCGTGCCTTCCGTCAGCTCGGAATCGGCTACGCAAACCTCGGTGCGCTCCTTATGGCATCTGGTCTTGCATACGATTCAGAGGGTGGACGCGCACTTGCTGGTGCAATCACATCACTTCTTACCGGAACAACATATAAGCGCTCTGCAGAACTCGCAGGCATCGTTGGTCCATATGCAGGATTTGCACAGAACGCAAAGCCTCACGCACGCGTTATGCGTAAGCATGCAGCAGCTTCATCTGCAGCGAAGCAAGAGACAACTCTTGATATCGATGTCTGGGCAGAAGCAAATAAGGCATGGGATGCATGTCTTACAACTGGTGATAAGAACGGATGGCGCAACGCGCAGATCTCAGTACTTGCACCAACAGGAACAATTGGCCTGATGATGGATTGCGATACAACTGGTATCGAACCTGACTTCTCACTCGTTAAGTTCAAGAAGCTTGTCGGTGGCGGATCTATGCAGATCGTTAACCAGACAGTTCCACAGGCGCTTCGTAAGCTCGGATACACAGAAGAGACCATCGAAGCAATCGTTGAATTTATCGCGGCTAATGGCCACGTCATCGATGCTCCTGGCTTAAAGCAAGAGCACTACGAAGTATTTGACTGCGCACTTGGTGCACGATCAATTGCTCCAATGGGCCACGTACGCATGATGGCTGCTTGCCAGCCATTCTTGTCAGGTGCAATTTCAAAGACAGTAAACCTCCCAGAGGATGCAACTGTTGAAGAAGTTGAAGAGGTACACCTCGAGGCATGGCGTATGGGTATCAAGGCACTTGCTGTCTATCGCGATAACTGCAAGGTCGGTCAGCCACTTTCAGATGGCAAGGCTAAGAAGAAGGACGCTGTAGTTGAAGAAGTGGTTGCAGAACCAGTTCGTAAGCGCCTTCCAAAGTCACGTCCATCAACAACAACATCATTCTCAGTCGGAGGCGCAGAGGGTTACATGACCGCTGGTGCATACGCTGATGGTGCACTTGGTGAGGTATTCCTCAAGCTCGGTAAGCAGGGTTCAACTCTTGCCGGTGTGATGGATGCATTCTCAATCGCAGTATCGATCGGTCTTCAATACGGAGTACCTCTCGAGACATTCGTTGAGAAGTTCACCAACCTTCGCTTCGAACCAGCAGGTATGACAGATGATGCAGATGTTCGCATCGCTCAGTCAATGATGGATTACATCTTCCGTCGCTTGGCACTTGATTACCTTCCATTCGAGCAGCGTTCAGCAATGGGTCTCTACACAGCAGCAGAGCGTGCAGCAGCACTTGATAATGGTGGCGAGTACGCGCCAATAGCGAGTGCTGATACCCCAAAAGCGGTTGCGCCTGCGGTGGTAGCTGCTCCTGCAAAGGTTGAAGCACCAAAGCCGGTTGCTGTAAAGATTGAAGCAGCTCCACTTGCACCAACAATTGGATCATCATCTGATCTCCTCGAATCAATGGGAATCAAATCTGATGCGCCACTCTGTATGACATGTGGCGTCAAGATGCGTATGTCAGGTGCATGCTTCGTATGCGAAGGTTGTGGAAACACATCTGGTTGCAGCTAATAACTAGCTAAAACTTATCCAACCCCGTTCAGAGGGCCCTGCCGATTCACTTCGGCGGGGCCTTCTGCATTAATAACTAAGAGTTAAGAAATCCCTCGACTTGGCTACAGGTTGGGGGATTTCCTTTTTACCCAGGCAAAAATCGAGTTTCCAGATAGTTGAGTCGGTCAAGATGATGCTATCTTTTTTATCGTTACACAATGGAACACCGCCCTGAGAATTCTCAGAACGGCGTCCAACTTCGGTTAGGAAGTATCAGAGTGCCCGTCGTTCCTGCGACGGGCATTCTTAATTTCTATAAATAGAAATATCAATCTGCACGTGCACAGAACAATCTCGAGCAATTCCGATGCCTTCATAACTCCTCCCTTCTCTCATCCACCACGGTTGTGGCGGAATATTGGGGGGAAGTCAGTGACGGAGCCCAATGAGATCAGGAAGCGAAGTGCGCGAAAAATAGGACGTTAAAAGCTAGTGAATGGTGCATTTGGGCACACATGTGGAAAAGTTTGGAAAATTTGTGAGGACATAAAAAATCCCTCGGCCTGTAATCAGACCGAGGGATTTTTTATAAAAACCAGTTAAATACTGACTGCTTCTCTCTTTGAGATACGTAGCCATGAGAAGAATCCCCAGATAACAAAGGGGAGATAGATTGCATACAAAGTACCTGTTGGGTAGTAACCATTCTTAAATGCAAATGGAACACCGACTGCATCGACTGCAACCCAGACAAGCCAGAACTCTACATAACCGCGGCTCATGCCAAATGTAGCAAGTGCCGTCCCTGTAAAGATCCAGGTATCAACGAAGAGCCACTGACCACTTTCGCCAAGACCCTTAAAGATTTGATACGCGATAGCAAAGAAGATAGCGATTGCAGGAAGAAGAACTAACTTCTCCTTGGAGGTTGTCCAACGAGGAGTTACTGGCGGAGCGCCTGCAATTCCAGTGCGCTTGTGATGTGCCCAGCGAACCCATCCATATGCGCTGACGATGATTAAGAGGAGGTTGCGACTTGCTTGGCCATAGAAGTTTGCATGTTGTGTTGTGTCACCGAATGAGAAGACGGCGCCGAGAAAAACTGTAAAGAGAAGGGCATCGCCGATGATGCCTACTGGCCAAGCGCTTACACGTCGTCGTGCACCAAGGATTGCGCTAGATAGGCCAAGAACGCCGCCGATAATTTCGCGGACAGCTATGGACTTGGAACCGAAATGAATGGTGGCTTCAAAGAGCCATTTGAGGATTGACATAGTGGTGGAGTCTAACTTTTACTTTCAGAGACCGCATTTCGAAGCAATTGGTTTAAGCCACCAGTAAAGAGCGCTTAGAGAGCCCCATCCAGAATCCTTCAATGAGCGTTTCTGGGATAGCGTCGGCCTCTGTTGCCGCACCAAGCGTGACAAACAGGGGCGTGAAGTGCTCGACAGTGGGATGTGCATAGTTCACTGCAGGAGCTAAATCTTTATAGGAGGCGAGCATGTCTACATCACCTCGGGAAATCGCATCGGCCGCCCATTGATCAAAGTCAGAGGACCAGCCTGGGGCCTGTGCATCGATTGACCAATCGCGAATAAATGGAAGTCCATGGGTCATAAATCCAGAACCCACAATGAGTACACCTTCATCGCGTAACGGGCGAAGTCGTTTGCCAAGTTCGATCAGAGTTCCAGGATCAGATGTTGGCATCGATAGTTGGAGTACTGGAATATCGGCATCGGGGTACATGATCTTGAGAGGTACCCATGCACCGTGATCGAGTCCGCGCTTTGATTCATGCAGACTTTCGTTATCGGGCATCATCGCTGCGATTCGAGCTGCTAGCGCTGATGCATCAGGGGTCTCATATGTCATCTGATAAAACTTTGGAGCAAAGCCACCAAAGTCATAGACGAGGGGAGTACCTGCGATTGGCGAAGTGATTGAGATTGGAGCTGACTCCCAATGTGCCGAAACGATCAAGATTGCCTTTGGCTTCTCAAACTTCTTCGTAATATCTGCAATCTGAGATGACCAGATTGGGTCATCGAGCAGCATCGGTGCACCATGGCCGATGTACAGGGCTGGCATGTGAGTCATGAATGCAGGATAACCTAAAGTAGTTGAAATTTCAACTACATCTGAAATAGGCTATTTATAGGCGGGAAGAGAGGATTCCTTG
>JBAXLF010000050.1:0-6209 GCA_037134955.1 Actinomycetota bacterium
TTTCCCTGTAAACTTCCCTCACCACTTGGAGACGTCGCATAGCCCGGTCGAGTGCACCGGTCTTGAAAACCGGCAAGGGAAACCTTCGAGGGTTCAAATCCCTCGCCCTCCGCTCTTTTTGAAATTGTGCTGTTTCGGAAACCATTAATAAGGGCAACATCAGTATTACAAACGGTGCTCATCCCGTCTTCATAAATTCAGCCCATCCTTGTGGAGTAGGAGCATCGTGGGCGCGAGGGACGTCTTTACCGTTCATATCCTCAGCCTAATAGAGGCTTAATAAGTATGCGAGACCATGACGACGGTTTTTGTCGATAGGACTTTAAGTACTTTTTTGGCGAGGCGATCAGCCTGGAAATGGTCTAGATATTCAAAAGGTTCATCGAGCAAATAGATCGGGGTATTGCGCATCAACATTCGGGCCAGCTTGATTCGTTGTTTCTCACCGCCCGAGAAGTTGTAGCCAAGATTGCCGACCAGCGTATCGAGCCTATCGGGAAGAGTGTGAAGGAGTTCGGCTAACTCCACGATCTCTAGGACTTGTTCGATCTCGCGATCGCGGGCATCCGGATTGCCGATCCTAATATTTTCACGGATTGAAGTTGCAAAGAGATGATCATCTTGCAACATGGTGGTGAAGATATTGGAATCAAAGTGCGATAGATCTTCATGATTAATCAGAATTTGACCCGAGAATTCAATTTCGCCAATCAATGCACTGAGCAATGAAGATTTACCGCCGCCACTCTTTCCTTGAATAACTAGTGGGTGACCTGGTTGTGCGACACCAGTGAATTGAGGGAGTGTCACTCCATCGCGAATTGGTTGAACATCGAGAATTTCAAGAATGTAGTGATCATGGGAAAGTTCCCTGTTAGGTGGGTTTTCAAAAATAATTTTCTTGAGAGTAGGTTTCAAAGCGGTGCGGGCATCGAGAATCTGTGCCAAATGTGAAAATGCAACTGGTAACGAACTAAGCCCATCAAATATTGCAAGTGGCAACAAGATAATGACGGCGACATTTACCCCAGCCAATCGCCCCTCTTGAAAAGCGTTAAGGGCGGAGATGATCATGATGACCACAGTAAGTCCGAGCCACTTTGTGTAGAGCGCTGCACCAAGCCCTGCTCGCTTGGCATTTGATCGCTCAATTCGAGCTATCTGGTTTTGGCGATTATCGATCTGTGAGATCAAATCTTTGCTGAAACCAAAAACGAGCGACTCTTCAATTAATTCAGAGGTTTGCAGAATCTCATCGAAGATCTCACTCTCCAAATTTCGCTGCTGGCGAGAACCAGCAGCGAAGGAGGAGAAGATGGGAACAATGAGAGCAGCAAAGAGAAATAGCCCTCCGAGAATCAGGCCGGCTGAAGGCAATAAGCAATAAGTAATACTGACTCCAGCGCATCCGGCCAAGATCACCGAAGCCCATGGAGATCCAACCCGTAACCAGAGATCTTGAAGCGTCTCAACATCATTAACTACTTGTTGGAGAATTGCTCCTTTGCGGATATCTAGAAGTTGCGCGTTCTTCATCGCTAGGAAATTCTCATAGATGCGTACTCGCAAATTACTTTGAATTGTCAGCGCACCTTGATGCTCCAGAATTCGGCTGGTGTATTTCAGGAGACCACGCGAGATGCCAAATGTACGTACCCCAACAATTGCCACTTCGAGCACCATTACTGGGGGACGAGTGGAGGCCATAGAGATCAGCCAAGCACTTGTTCCAAGTAGTGCGATTGCCGAGAGCAGTGAAGCGGCACTGAGCAGAATTGCGAGCAGTAATTTCTTCATCGCGCACGCGCCATATCAATTGTGGTGTGCGCGGCATCTGCAAGAAGTGGTCGATGGGAGATCATAAGAACGATTCGGCCGTTGGCTGCCTCGCGCTGCACTAATTGCGAGATGATCGCCTCGCTCGCATCATCGACTGATGCTGATGGTTCATCGAGAATGAGCACTGGCGATTTCTTCAAAATTGCCCGAGCCAATCCCACTTTGCGAAGTTGTCCAACAGATAGCCCTTGTTGAAGTTTTCCGAGCTCGGTATCTAAACCGTGATTGAGGTCGGCCAAATCCAATCCGACATCGCTCAGAAGCTGAGTGAGTTCAGCATCAGTTGCTAATGGTGAAACTTGGCGAAGTGCCTGCGAAATTGTTCCGATTGCAAAATGTGGATCTTGTGGTAACCAGGAGATCAGTGAGCGAAGTGATGTCGGATCAATATCTTCTAACGCAAAAGTTCCTTGCGACGTGCTGATTGAAACTTCGCCAGATGTGGGCGATAAGAACCCCAGCAGAATTTTTACCAAAGTTGATTTACCAGATCCAGATGCACCGATTAAGGCCTGGAATTCACCGCTCTTAATTTGTCCAGCCGGAATATGAATCGAAGTGCGATCGGGATATTCGACTGTGATTGCGCTCCATGAGATGGCGGAGATACCCTCGATCTTTATGGTTCCGACCACTTCCTTGTTATCTAAAATCGCATAAATCTGATTGAAAGCTGCAATTCCATCTGCGGCAGCGTGGAAATAGCCTGCGACTTGGCGAATTGGCCAATAGACCTCGGGGGAGATGATGAGAATAAATAACCCAACGCTCAATGTGAGTGAGCCACTCACCAATCGCAGACCAATCGACACTGCGAGCAGTGCAACTGAGAGGGTGGCGATTAATTCAAGTGCAAGCGATGAGAGGAAAGAGATCTTGAGTACTCGCATCGTCTCTGCCTGGTACTCCGCACCGACTGCTTTGAGTTTCTCGGTCTGCAAGTCAGCGCGTCCATAAACTTTGAGCGTTCTCATACCTTTTAGAAGATCAGCAAAGTACCCACTAAGGATTTCTAGACTCTTCCAGCGCTTCATCGTTACAGCGGCCGTGTATCGACCGATCATGGCGCCAAAGATCGGGATGAGTGGAATCGTAAATAGAACGATAATTCCCGATTGCATATCTTCGGTAGCAATGGTGATGCCGACCATGACCGGAACGATCGAGGCAATAAAAAGTTGCGGAATGAATTTGGCAAAGTACCCATCTAGATTATTGATTCCACGGGTCGCAAGTACGGAGAGCTGCGTCGAACCCATCTCATTGACGGTACCGGCTCCTGTAGTGAGCGCTTTATTAAGCAATTGGAGGCGCAATTCGTTGCGCATGCGGGAGGATGCGATAGCACCCAGCCATTCGGTGAAGTAACTCAAAATTGTGCGGGCGATGAATACAGCAATAAGTGCGATCAATGAACTTTTAATTCCAGCAAAATCTGCGTGCTTCTGGAAGATGCCAACAATAATTTTCGTCAATAAATAAGCCTGTGTAATAGTAAATACTGCAGATGTAATTGCGATTACAACTGTCAGGAAAAGATAAACGCGGCTACTTCGCGCGTAGCGAAGCAGCCGCGGATCTAGAGGTTTCACGAATTAATAGAGTCCAATACGCCAACTTCTGGCTTGTAGATCTGGTTTGGATTAATTCGCTTGCGGAAGACCCAATATGTCCAACCTTGATAGATCAGAACAAGTGGGGTCATCACTAAGGCAACAACTGTCATTACCTTAAGCGTGTATGGAGTAGATGAGGCGTTGAAGATATCGAGTCCAACTCCACCAGCATCAATATTTGGCATCACATTTGGATAGAGGCCAGCGAAGAGCGTAATTACTACAAAAGCCGTAGTAACTGCTGAGAAGAAGAAGGCCCAACCTTCACGAGCTTTCATGTTGGCGCCAAGTGCCGCAAGCCAAGCAACAACAACGATTGCGCTACCAACAACAACTAGTGTCTTGTGGGTAAGGCTGATCATTGTCCAAGAGAGGAATGCGACTGCGAGAACAGCAGTAACAAGGCCAGTCTTCTTTGCCAGTGCGTTGGAACGCTCACGGATAACACCCTCTGTCTTAAGCGCTAAGAAGAATGCGCCATGTGTGACGAAGAGGAAGAGTGTGGTGAGTCCACCGAGAAGTGCATATGGGTTCAAGAGATTGAAGAATCCACCGGTGTACTCAATATGAGCAGGCGTGCCAATGTTTGCAAGTGGAACACCGCGAACGATGTTAGCGAATGCCACGCCCCACAAAAGTGCTGGAACGAAGCTGGCAACAACAATTGCGTTATCCCAACGATTACGCCAATCCATTGATCCGTACTTGCTGCGATATTCAAATGCAACACCACGAACAATGAGAGATACCAAGATCAAGAAGAGCGGTAGATAGAAACCACTAAAGAGAGTTGCATACCACTCAGGGAAGGCAGCGAATGTGGCGCCTCCTGCGACGAGTACCCAGACTTCATTACCGTCCCAGATTGGTCCAAGAGTTGTAAGAATCGCACGGCGTTCCGGTTGATTCTTCGCAACAACTTTAAGCAGGATTCCAACGCCAAAGTCGAAACCTTCGAGAATGAAATAGCCGATCCACAGAACGGCGATGGTGATGAACCAGAATGTATTTAATGACATTTTCTTTACCTATTCCTTTCCGGTCCTAGTAGGCCATCGCTAGTGGCTTGTCATTTTCTTTATGCTCAACTGGCTTCTCAGTACCGACGCGAATGGTGCGGAAGAAGAGTCCAGCTTCAATTACAGCAAGCACGCCATAGAGCGCAGTGAATGCGACCAAGGTGAAGAGCACGCTGCCGCCACTTACTTGTGGGCTCACAGCATCACTGGTCTTCATTAATCCAAATACGATCCAAGGTTGACGAGCGCCTTCGGTGAAGATCCAACCGAAAGAGTTAGCCAAGATTGGAAGGAATGGAAGGGCGATCATGGTGCGTACAAACCACTTTCCACCAGGTACTTGGCGGCCTTTACGCATGAGCCACAACACCATGAGTGATAGCAACGCTGCGAGTGCACCGAAGCCAATCATTAAACGGAATGACCAGTATGCAAGAGGAATATTTGGCTTGTAATTGCCAGGACCATATTTCTGTTCGTATTCCTTCTGCAGATTGTTAATGCCTTCAACAGTTCCGTTCACATCACCAGTAGTCATAAAGGAGAGAACGGATGGAAGTCCCATGGAGAAGACGGGACGAGAACCATCTAGTGATCCAACAGTGAGAACGGAGAATGGAGCATTAGCGCGAGTGTCATAGAGCGCTTCAGCGGCAGCCATCTTCATTGGTTGTTGCTTAGTCATAATGCGAGCATCCCAGTCACCGGAAGCTCCGACGATCAAGAATGAGATGACAACGGTAACTAGACCAATTTTCAAAACTGGACGAGCAACTTCAACATCGCGCCCACGCACGATCATCCAACCTGAGATTCCAGCAAAGAGAGCGCCGGCCGTCAGGAATGCGGATGGGATGGAGTGGAAGAACGCTGCGACTGCTGTGTTCTGGAAGAGCACCGTGAAAATATTCTTCAATGTGGCGCGACCATTAACTACTTCATATCCGACTGGATGCTGCATAAATGCATTTGCTGCCAAAATGAAATAGGCGGAGAACAAAGTTCCAGTAGCGGCCAACCAGATTGTGGCAAGGTGCATTCGCTTAGATAAGCGATCCCATCCGAAGATCCAGAGACCGAGGAAGGTGGACTCCAAGAAGAATGCGAGGAGACCTTCCATAGCGAGAGGTGCGCCGAAGATATCGCCAACAAAGCGGCTGTAAGAAGACCAGTTCATTCCGAATTGGAACTCTTGCACAATGCCTGTGACTACACCGATGGCGAAGTTAATAAGGAATAACTTTCCAAAGAATTTAGTTGCGCGTAGGTACTTCTCTTTATGAGTTCTAAACCAGGCGGTTTGCAAACCAGCTACTAGAAATCCAGAACCGATAGTGATCGGTACGAAAATAAAGTGATAAACAGTTGTGATGGCGAACTGCCATCTAGCAATTGATAGAGGGTTCATAGGGTTTTCTCCTTTTCTCCACTGCTAATTCTCCCCTTGGATCAAATGCAATAGGGAGCTTTTAGATTCCTATGAGTGCTTGCACTAGGCTTATCTATATGAGCTTCACCACAAATGATGCGAAGGAAAGTTGATGGAACAGAGCGCTTCACAATTTGCTTTAGCGATCGCAGATCCAGCGGTTGTGGTCTTGGATGTGCGCACACCTGATGAATTCAGCGCTGGCCATATTGAACGCGCGATCAATATTGATATTTATGCGCAAGATTTTGATGCCCAAGTCGGAGCACTCGATCGCCAATCCACCTACGCCGTTTATTGTCGCTC
>JBAXLF010000051.1:0-5235 GCA_037134955.1 Actinomycetota bacterium
GTTCAACCGTATGTAACTTGAGTCGCCTCGACTCAACTCTTTGCGTAGACTCGACTCAGGTTACAAAAGCCCCCACAAGGCAGCCTCGACCCAGATCGGCTCGAGAGATCTTAGATAAAAGTGAAGAAGGAGCAAGACCATGGCTAGAGCAGTCGGAATCGACTTAGGAACAACAAATAGCTGCGTATCAGTACTCGAAGGTGGCGAACCAACGGTTATTGCAAATGCAGAAGGCGCTCGCACAACTCCATCGATCGTCGCATTCGCAAAGAATGGCGAAGTTCTTGTCGGCGAAGTTGCAAAGCGTCAATCAGTGACAAACGTCGAACGCACAATTCGTTCCGTTAAGCGTCACATGGGTACTAACTGGACGATGGATATCGACGGTAAGAAGTACACCGCACAAGAAATTTCAGCGCGCGTATTACAGAAGTTAAAGCGCGATGCAGAGGCGTATCTCGGCGAGACCGTAACAGATGCTGTAATTACAGTTCCTGCTTACTTCAATGATGCACAACGCCAAGCAACCAAAGAAGCTGGTGAAATCGCTGGCCTCAATGTTCTCCGCATTATCAACGAGCCAACTGCAGCAGCACTTGCATATGGACTTGATAAAGCAGATCAAGAACAGACCATCCTTGTCTTTGACCTCGGTGGTGGAACATTCGACGTTTCACTCCTTGAAATCGGCGACGGTGTTGTTGAAGTTAAGGCAACTAATGGAGATAACAACCTTGGTGGCGACGACTGGGACCAATCACTTGTTGATCACCTAGTAAAAACTTTCGGATCGGCAAATGGAATTGATCTGACAAAAGATAAGATGGCGATGCAACGTATCCGCGAAGCAGCTGAAAAGGCGAAGATCGAACTCTCATCTTCACAATCAGCAACCATCAACCTTCCATACATCACAGTTGATTCAGAGAAGAACCCATTGTTCCTCGACGAAACAATTACTCGTGCACAGTTCCAGTCATTGACTGCCGATCTACTCGAGCGATGCAAGAAGCCATTCCAAGCAGTCCTTAAAGATGCTGGAATTCCTATCAACAAGATTCAATCTGTTGTTCTTGTTGGTGGATCAACCCGTATGCCTGCAGTCGTTGATTTAGTTCGCGAACTTACCGGCGGAAAAGAGCCAAACAAGGGTGTAAATCCTGATGAAGTAGTTGCCGTTGGCGCATCACTTCAAGCTGGTGTTCTTAAGGGTGAAGTGAAGGATGTTCTTCTTCTCGACGTCACACCACTATCACTTGGTATCGAAACCAAGGGTGGGGTTATGACCAAGTTGATCGAGCGCAACACAACAATTCCTACCAAGCGTTCTGAGATCTTTACAACTGCTGATGACAATCAACCAGCTGTACAGATTCAGGCCTACCAAGGTGAGCGCGAAATGGCGGCATATAACAAGAAGCTCGGCATGTTCGAACTTACTGGAATTGCACCAGCACCACGTGGAGTCCCACAAGTTGAAGTGACATTCGACATTGATGCAAATGGAATCGTTCACGTCTCTGCCAAAGATCTTGCAACAGGTAAAGAGCAAGGTATGACCATCACAGGTGGATCTGCTCTTTCCAAGGATGAGATTGCAAAGATGATGGCAGATGCTGAAGCACACGCTAATGAAGATAAGCAGCGTCGTGAAGAAGCTGAGATCCGTAACACCGGAGACTCACTTGTCTACCAGACTGAAAAGTTCTTGACCGAGAATGCAGATAAGTTCACCGAAGGTGAAGCTGCAACAAAGAAGGCAGAACTCGACGAAGCACTTGCTGCGCTAAAGACAGACCTTGGTGGTGCAAACTTCGATTCAATCAAGTCAAACACTGAAAAAGTTTCGACTATCTCGCAAGCACTAGGCGCATTGATGTACGCAAGCGCTTCTGCACAGACTGAAGGCGCATCAGCAGGATCAGAAGATCATGTTGAAGATGCTGAAGTCATCGACGCTGAAGAAGCTAACTAATGTCAGAAACAACAGACCAAGTTGTCGATGAGACAACTCCTGTTGACGAAGTAAGTGAAGCTGTAGAGGCTGCGCCGGTTCAGGAGACTGATCCGGTTGCAGCGCTAACAGCTGATTTACAACGACTTCAGGCTGAATATGCCAACTACCGCAAGCGTGTGGAACGCGACCGCGCAGTTGCTCACGAGTTAGCCATCGGCTCAGTTCTTACCGAACTACTTGCCATCCTCGACGATATTGATCGGGCTGCAGAGCACAACGAACTCACTGGTGGATTTAAGGCAGTTGCAGATCAGATGTCAGCAATTACCAATCGTTTCGGGCTAGAGAAGTACGGAACCGAAGGCGATGCCTTCGACCCACAAATCCACGAGGCGTTGTTACATGACACATCTGCTGATGTGAAGGTATCGACTGCTTCAAAGATTTTGCAGCCTGGATATAAATACAAAGAACGCATCTTGCGCCCTGCGCGAGTTGCAGTGACTGATCCGGAGAATTAATCAGAAATGGCCGCTAAAGACCTTTACGAAAAGGACTTCTACAAGATTCTTGGAGTGGATAAGAAAGCATCCCCTGATGAAATCAAGAAGAAGTACCGTTCTTTAGCGCGCGATTTACACCCTGATAAAAATCAAGGTGACACCGCTTTAGAAGATAAGTTCAAAGCGGTCTCCGAGGCATATGACATCTTGTCTGATTCAAAGAAGCGCGCTGAATACGATGAAGCGCGCTCATATTACGAACGTGGCGGTTTCCGTGCACCTACAGGGGGTCAGAATTTCCAAGGTGGAGATTTCTCAGACATCTTCGGTGGCGGTAACCCACAAGATATCTTCGCCAATTTATTTGGTGGTGGTGGACGGCGCGGTCCACGTAAAGGTAGCGATCTGCAGACCGAAGCAACAATTACATTTAAAGAATCGGTCTTTGGCACAACCCTTGATCTCAAACTCAACACCGATGGCAATGGACCACAGAATATTTCGGCGCGAGTTCCTGCAGGTGTAAACGATGGCGCAAAGATTCGCGTTAAAGGAAAAGGCGCACCTGGTGAAGCAGGGCCCGGCGATTTATTCATTGAGCTACATGTAAAGCCCCATGCTACTTTTTCGCGTAAGGGCGAGAACTTGTTATTAACGCTTCCGGTTACTTTTGCAGAAGCAGCACTGGGTGCAGATATTAAAGTTCCCAATCTCGCTGGTGACGATGTCACTGTGCGGTTAGCGGCAGGTACACCAACTGGGCGCGTGCTACGCGTGAAAGGCCGCGGTATTAAGAAGGGCGCTATTACCGGCGACTTGCTTGTCACTGTCGAAGTACAAGTACCACGACGCGTTGAAGGCAAAGCCGAAGAAGCAATCAAAGCTTTTGCACAAGCCACTGCAGATCACGATATCCGTGCAGAATTTATTGCAAAGGCGAAGTCATGACTAAAGACTTGCCACACGAAGAACATCCAGATGATGATGCAGGTTTATATGTCATCTCAGTTGCAGCCGAACTTTCTGGGTTACACCCACAAACACTTCGTCAATATGATCGACTTGGATTAGTTTCTCCCGACCGCACAGTTGGTCGTAATCGTCGTTACTCACTGCGCGACATCGCATCACTTCGAATGGTGCAGAAACTTGTCGGAGAAGGAATTAATCACGCGGGCATTAAACGCATTATTGAATTAGAGAGCGCTATGGCAAATATGGCAGTTGAAGTTGCCAAACTTCGCATCGAGGTAGATGCGCTCTTGCAGGAAAACCCACCGAAATCACTACCAACACGCAAAAAGTCTGATCTCATTATTTATAAAGAAGATTAACGCGACCTTTCCAACCGTCGAGTATTTGTGCTGGATCTGACTTCAAATCATTCTGTAATACCGATGCATATATATCTCTAAAGTCAGTTGTCACCGCAAGGTCCCCATCAACTAATTTACTAAGTGATGGTTGATCTCCATACATACCGCCATTAATGCGATCGCCAATCACAAAGACAGGGCCGGATGTTCCATGATCTGTTCCTTGTGATGCATTGGCCTTTACGCGGCGACCGAATTCGCTATAGATAACAACAGTCACATCGGAGGCTCTGCCTGAAGACTTCAGTGAACTTAAGAAGCGAGTAACGCTCTCAGAGACATTAGCCAGTAATACTGATTGTGCACTTGCCTCATTGGCATGGGTATCAAAACCACCGAGGGAGACTGACCAGGCACGGGTAGGTGCTCCGGCTGCAATCAACTTCGCCACCAGATCTAGCTGCTGCTGCAAACTGGAATCACCACCGGCGTTGCCACCATTGGTTACCGGTAAATCTGTAGCGGCAGGAGCTGGACCTTTGAGAACACTCGTGACGTTATCGGAAACACTAAAGAGATTGCTTATTGATTTTGCGGCTGCCGCCATCAGATGAGTATCTGTGCCAGTTGGATTTCCTAAGGTCTGGCAGCGCATTCCAAGTTTTCCGGATGGAATAACAAGTCCACCTAATGGAAGCGCCGAACCAACTGTCTTTACTCCAGCAAAGAGTGGCGGTGGTACTGAACCCAAACTGATTGCCAGCATGGGATCTGGGCTCTGTGTATCTAACCAGCGACCTAACCACCCTGTTGAGATATGTCGAATAGGAGATGCTGTCTGCCAAATCGCCATCGATGAGAAGTGAGAGTGATCAGGGAAGGGATAACCAACGCCGCGAATGACTGCAACCTTCTTCTGGTCCCATAAAGATTTAATTCCTGTCATTGATGGGTTTAAACCAAGACCATCGCTGAGTGGAAGAACTGATGCAGGTTTGTAAGAGATATCGGGACGCAGTGAGTAATAGAGAGAATCTGTGTAAGGAACAACGGTATTTAAACCGTCATTGCCGCCATACAAGGTGACCATAACAACAATCGGCGTCCCAGCCGGCAGCGGTCGCGTGATTGCCGCTTGCGCAATATCGCTGATACTCAACATCGCAGCGCCAGCACCGACAGCACCTGCACCTGTTAACTGCAAGAACTTTCTCCGCGAAATCGTATCCATTACATCCCCCTATGTGTTCACAACAAACTCAGGGCTACAGACAGCCAGAATAAAGAATTGCGCTAGATCTTCTTTTGCATTTGTTAGCGCGGTAAATGTTCGGGCACTAATGTCATAAATACCAAGAAGATCCCTTATATATGTAACGCGCTTCTCTGCCGGTACTGCTGCAAGTTGGCTGAAATCAATCTGTTTTGCCAACGCACCAGCGAAAGCGATTCTAAATTG
>JBAXLF010000052.1:0-5150 GCA_037134955.1 Actinomycetota bacterium
GCAGCTGCCTTCTTGCGACGCTTTGGAGCTGCCTTCTTAGCAGCTGCCTTCTTGCGGCGCTTCTTTGGAGCAGCTGTAGCAGCCGCTGCCTTCTTACGACGCTTCTTAGGTGCTGCTGGTGCAGCAGCCTTCTTGCGCTTCTTTGGAGCAGATTTCTTAGCTGCAGCCATGTGTTTATCTCCTAATCGGAAGGGTTCGGATCCGTCACCCAAACCTGTTTCGTGGATAAGTGTGACGGAATATGGAGAGAATTACCACTACATTGTGAGAAAAATTGCAGTGCGTGTCGCTAATTATTTTTTATATTTTTCTATGCATTTTGCGAAATTTCGAAAGTATTTTTCGCCGATCTTTCTTGCTAATTCCGGCGAAATATTCTCAAGAATCGGTTGAGAGTTAAGAAATTTCCCGATTTTTGCGAATTTCGCGTTCTCGAACGGCAAATTCGTTCGTTTCGGCATCATATTTTCTAAATTTGGGGAGAAAAATCGCCAAAATTGCGACCACTAGGACGCAAATTAAACCTCCAGAAGTTACCGAAAAGGACAGGCTAGTAGCTGCGGCGATTGATGCGGCGCGAAGTTGTCCGGCTAGCGGTCCTACTGAGTAGGAAAGTAATTCGATACCGGCAAGGCGACCGCGAAGTTCGTCGGGGATTGTCTGGTTCCAAATCGTCTGGCGGAAGAGGGCGCTAATTTGATCTGAACCTCCGGCAATTGCCAGACAGATAAGAACTAAGACCAGAGAGTGAGTGATGCCCGATAGCGCGATCGCCGCTCCCCACCCCAGGGCGGCGGCGATGATTGCCCGGCCGTGGAATCGATAGCTCTTAGTCCATCCACTAGTCAGCGTGACAACAATGGCGCCGGAAATTCCAGCGGCATAGAAGAGACCGAGCGCCCATGGTGAATGTAAGAGGTCGGCCCAGAATGGAAAGAGCGCATTAGGCATAGCAAAGAACATCGCGGCAAGATCGATGATGTAGGTTGCTAATAAATCCTGGCGACTAAAGGCATAGCGCACACCCTCTAATAACGCTGCTAGAGATGGCTTTTCGGCCTCTGCTGAAGGAAGCACACTTCGCATCTGCGCTAAGAAAATCAATGAAACTAGATACGTTGCAATGTCGAAGATATAACCGACGCTGATAGAAAATGTTGAGAAGATAATTCCGCCCAGAGTTGGTCCCAGGATGAAACCGAACTGCCAGCGCAGCGTTAGTAAATTCGATGCGCTAGGCAGATCTTCATGGCTCACCAATCGCGGCAAGATGGCGCCCATCGACGGACGTTGCAGCCCATCGACAACTGCAAAGAGGGCTGCAGCGATATAGATGATGAAGGTCTTAGGGTCAGGCAATACCGAGTTGGCGAGCAACCCCAGAACAATGACAAGTGCGCCGGCTTCGGTAGCCCAGATCATCTTCTTGCGATCGACGGCATCGGCAAGTACCCCGCCGTAAAGGCCAAAGATGATGAGCGGAACGATTTCGATCACTCCTAAAACACCGACGGCGATATATGAGTGGGTTAGCTCCTTGAGTTGAAATGGCAGAGCGACGTAGGTAATCATCGATCCGAGGTAGGAAATCAGCCCGGCGGTCCAGAGATTACGGAAATCCTTATATTTTTTGAGCGGAGTGATGTCGATCGCGAACTTTGCCATCGGAGAAGACTAGTGAAAGGTCTCGGTCTCCGTTGGGAACTTTCCGGATCGAACTTCTTCGGCAAATTCTTGGGTCGCGTCGAAAAGTTCCTTGCGGAGATTGCGATATGCCTTGGCCAGCTTTGGCGGGTTGGCGGTAAGGCCGGCCATATCTGTCCAGACAAGTACTTGGGCATCGCAATTATTTCCGGCGCCGATTCCGATGGTTGGAATAGATAGCGCTTCGGTAATTCGGGCGGCGAGTTCGGCCGGAACTAATTCCAAGACGATGGCAAAGGCGCCGGCTCTTTCGAGGGCGAGCGCTGCATCAAAGATGGCATCACCATCGGTACGACCCTGGACTCGATAGCCACCCAATTGATGAAGTGATTGCGGGGTAAGTCCTAAGTGGCCCATGACCGGAATACCGACAGCGGTTAACTTCTCAATCGTTGCGATATGTGCGCCTTCAAGTTTGACCGCCATGGCGCCGGCCTCTTTAAAGAAGCGAGTTGAAGTCGCCAGCGCTAATTCGGGGGATGCTTCATATGACCCAAAGGGAAGATCTGCCACCACGAGTGCGCGATGTGATGCGCGGACTACGGACCGAGTTAAGGGAAGCAAATCATCGACAGTGACAGGGATGGTGTTCTCTTCACCTAAGAAATTATTGCCAGCGCTATCGCCGACTAATAAGACCGGGATTCCGGCCTCATCGAAGATCGATGCAGTCATCTGTTCGTAGCTGGTGAGCATCGCCCATTTTTCACCGCGCTCTTTGGCAGCGCGCAGATCGAGGATGGTGACGCGACGATGCGAGGCACCGCCATAGAGGGTCGTGGATGTACTCATTTTCGATATCTCCTGCCTCGAAGCCTCATGCGAGGTCCCCGGGTCGACACCAATCGTACTCCCGATACTCTTGAACTATGAAGTTGCGATTAGCGCTCGCTCAAGTGAACCCGACGGTCGGAGACCTCGCGGGTAATGCGGCGTTGATTAGGCAATCAGTCGATCAGGCCGTTGCAGCAGGCGCACAGATCGCAATATTTCCCGAGATGGTCTTAACCGGCTATCCGGTAGAAGATTTAGCGCTCCGCCCTTCCTTTCAAGTCGCGAGCAAAGCAGCGATTGCATCCTTAGCTGCGCAATTAGATAAGAAGATCGTCTCGATTGTGGGCTACCTCGATCAAGTCGATGGCAAGCCGCAGAATATGGTCGCAGTTATTGCCGGCGGTGAAGTCAAAGCGCGTTATGCCAAGTGCCACCTACCGAATTACGGCGTCTTTGATGAATTCCGTAATTTCGTTGCGGGAGATTCCACCTTGGTGGTCCGCATCCATGGCGTCGATGTCGGCATCGCCATCTGCGAAGATCTCTGGATTGATGGTGGAATCACCGCGCAATTGGCTTCCCGCACACCGGGGCTGGTCATCGTGCCCAATGGATCTCCCTATGAACGCAATAAAGATGATGTGCGATTAGCGCTGGTTACGCAACGCGCTCGCGAAGCGAAGGCGCCTCTTGCCTACGTCAATATGACGGGCGGTCAAGATGATTTAGTTTTCGATGGCGACAGCATTGTTGTGGCTGCTGATGGTTCGGTGATTGCACGCGCACCACAATTTGAAGATGGCGTGATGGTGGTCGATATCGATGTTGCAACTGGTACATCGAAGCCAGATGTGATCATCTCTGAAGATCCAGTTGAAATTGCCAAACCCCTGATTCCGGGAATTGCCCATCGCCTCGGTGATGAAGAAGAGATGTGGAACGCCATCGTTGTGGGATTGCGCGATTATGTTGCTAAGAATGGATTTACATCTGTCCTGGTTGGACTTTCAGGTGGAATCGATTCAGCCCTGGTTGCAGCCCTCGCCGTTGATGCCCTCGGACCTGCAGCTGTTCATGCAGTGGGTATGCCAAGTAAATATTCATCCGAGCATTCGATTGCAGATGCGCAAGCTATGGCTGCAAATACCGGGATTGGTTTTCGCATTGTTGAGATCCAGCGAATGGTCGATTCATTCCGCACCGTTGTAGAGCTGACTGGCTTAGCCGAAGAAAATTTGCAGGCACGTGTGCGCGGAACAACCTTGATGGGGCTTTCTAATCAGCATGGCCACTTAGTTCTCGCAACGGGCAATAAATCAGAACTGGCCTGCGGATATTCAACTTTGTATGGTGATGCCGTCGGTGGTTATGCACCGATCAAAGATATTTATAAGACCGATGTCTGGGCGCTGTCGCGTTGGCGCAACCAAGTTGCCAAAGATGCGGGCGAAGTGCCACCTATTCCAGAAAATTCCATCACCAAAGAACCATCTGCGGAGCTGCGACCTGATCAGAAAGATTCAGATTCACTTCCGGAATATGAAATTCTCGATAAAGTTTTGATGGCCTATGTCGATGAGGATTTAGGCCGCGACGCCTTAATTGCTGCCGGCTTTGATAAAGAGTTGGTCATGCGTGTGATTGCGATGGTCGATAAGGCTGAGTACAAGCGGCGCCAATATCCACCGGGCACCAAGGTATCTAAGCGCGCTTTTGGTAAGGATCGTCGCCTGCCAATGACTTCGAGCTGGCGAGAAGTCTAGGTAGATTGACAAGTAAGTGGCGCGAACTCTAATTCTGTAACACTGCCGTAACGTCGCTTTGGCACGATGGGCCACATGTCCCCAAGCGATAACATCAGCAAGCAGCAAGAGTTCGTACTTCGTACTATCGAAGAACGCGATATCCGTTTTATTCGCTTGTGGTTTACCGACATTCTCGGAACTCTTAAATCTGTTGCCATTGCTCCGGCCGAACTTGAGAATGCCTTTGATGAAGGAATCGGTTTTGACGGTTCTGCCATTCAAGGATTTGCGCGTGAATCTGAATCCGATATGTTGGCAAAGCCAGATCCGGCAACATTTACCATCTTGCCGTGGCGCGCTGAAGCACAAGGTGCTGCGCGCATCTTCTGCGATATCACTCTGCCTAATGGTGAAGCATCTCCTGCAGATCCGCGCAATGTTCTGCGTCGCACCTTAGATAAGGCAGCGAAGATGGGGTACACCTGTTACACCCATCCAGAAATTGAATTCTTCCTCTTTAAATCACAACCGGAAAAAGGTGAAGCGCCAGTTCCGGTTGATCAAGGTGGCTACTTCGATCACACGCCAGCTGTTGTGGGCCATGACTTCCGCCGCCAAGCAATTACTCTGCTTGAAGCAATGGGCGTCTCTGTTGAATTTAGCCATCATGAAGGAGCCCCTGGTCAACAAGAGATCGATCTTCGTTATGCAGATGCGCTCAGTACTGCAGATAACATCATGACCTTCCGCCACGTTATTAAAGAGGTTGCTCTCAACCAAGGTTTCTACGCATCCTTTATGCCTAAGCCATTTACCGAACATCCTGGTTCTGGAATGCACACTCACGTCTCGCTCTTTGAGGGCGAGAAGAATGCCTTCTACGATTCCAGTGCAGAGCTCAACCTCTCAACAGTTGGTCGCCAATTT
>JBAXLF010000053.1:0-5140 GCA_037134955.1 Actinomycetota bacterium
ATTCCAAAGCCGAAGGTGATATTTAAGATGAGAAAGAGAAATGTGGAGTGCATGTGAACCACGCTGGCAAGAGATGTCAGCAAAATTGCAATCGCGCTCACTGTTACTCGCTTTGCGCCGAATCTATGAATGATGTGACCAACGGTTAACAACCCTAAGAAAGCTCCGATTGAGCCTGTACTAATCAACGATCCAAAAGCACCATTATTAAGACCAAGTTGCGCCTTAACCTCTGGAAATCGTGGCACCCAGGCCATAATTGAAAATCCGAAGAGGAAGAAGACTGTATGCAGTAATTTCTCTTCGCGCGCTGGAGCAACTGAAAGTTGAGCCGCCATTAAAAGAGCGCATTCGCAAGCTGTGCACGAGCCTTGATTACTCGTGGGTCGGCTTGATCAACTAACGCAAAGAGCTCGAGCAGGCGATCTTTTACCTTCTTCTGCTCATCACCATGTAGTACAAGTAGCAAACGAAGGAGTCGATCAAAGGCAGGTTCGAGATATCCGCTCATAACTTCTATATCGGCGCATTGAATCTGCAACTCAATATCATCAGGGCGCTTAATGGCATCTTCCATCACTTGTGCTGCATCAACACCATGGGTCCGAGCAAGTAACTGCACTTGGGCAAGGCCTAACTTGGCATAGGCATCAGTTGGCTTACGTGCAATCAAACGCTTATACGCAGCTTCAGCAGTTGCGTAATCACCTTGATCGAGAGCTGCGAGTGCTTCATCTTCTTCTGGTTCAGTCTCTTCGACAGGTTCGTCACCAATTCCTTGTTGCGCAGCCAATGTAAGAATCTTTGTAATGACTTCGCGCAGTTGATCTTCGCTCATCGGTTGTTCAAGAAATGGAACTGCCTGTCCCCCGATAAATACAACTCCGTACGGGATTGTGCGCGCTTGCAACGCCTGGGCAACCGGGGCATGTTCATCGATATTGACGTGTGCCAGAATCCATTTTTCACCACCTGCGCTCTCAAGTTTTCCGAGAGTGCGTAACAATTCAACAGATTCAACAGAACGCGGAGTCCAACAGAGAACAATAACGGGCTTTGTCTTTGATAAAGGAAGTACTTCAGCCTGCAAGTTAAGAGGCGTAACTTCAATTCCCGGAATCGGCGAAGTGAGATCGGGAGCCGGTTTTCCTAGCGAGCTAAGGTCTACTGCTCGAGAAAAGTTCGGTGGCAAACTCATAAGTTCTTCCTCGCTCCAACTATGTATGTGTTACTGAATTGCACCATCTACACGCACGTCGACTCCAGAGTCGCGCCGGTAGGGCAAAATTTCTGCAACATAAGACTTCGCGGCAAACTCTAGTCCAACATCGTGGCCAGCACGTTCGCTTAAATACCAGCGATGCTCAAGGGTTTCATGGAAAAATTGAGCAAGTTCAATCCGTCCTTCCAATTCTGGTGGAATCAGACTGACAGTAGGTCTAAATACTTCATCGAGCCAACGTTTCGCAGAATCATTCAACGGAGGTTTAGGAGATTTTTCACGACCTCTAAAACGATCAAAGGATGCCAACAATCTCTTCGCTTGTAACTCTTCAGTGTCCAGCCCCATCAGGTCACGGAGTCGGCTCTTGTGATAACCAGCTGCAACAAGCTTTGGTTGGAAGACCAACTTACCTGCGTTCTCGCCTTCCTCCATTGAGACAGATACTTCTTCAACAGCAAAGCCCAGGTCATGTAATTGACGCATCGCGCGCTCTACTGCATGGCGATCAGTCGGATCAAGAACTTGTCGATCTTTCAACGCTGACCAAAGTCGGTGATAGCGCTTAATAAGAGCAGTACTTGCACGAACTGGATCTAAGCCAGGATAGAGAACGCCAGATAGTTGTAGATCCTCCAGTTCGGCTGCAACGTTAAAGTGGGCAATTTCTAAATCATGTTCCCGTTGACCGGTTGAGAGTGATTTCTGGAATTCACCAGTTTCGGCATCGACGAGATAGGCGGCATAGCCTTCTGCATCTCGACGAAAAAGCGTATTGGAAAGTGAGCAATCGCCCCACCAGAATCCCAACAGATGTAAGCGCACAAGAAGTAGCGCAAGTGCATTGGCCATCAACGTGACATCTTCGGCAGTAACTTGCTTATCGCTGAGTACAACGCGGAAGGGCAGTGAGTATGGCAAGAAGCGCGTCACCAAAGCACATGGTAGTTCTTCACCGTTCTTATCAGTGCGACCTTCGATAACTGCAATCGATTGCACGCTGGGTGAATCGAGCTGTTTGAGTTCGCGCAAGATTTTATATTCGCGATTTGCAAACTCAGAGACTGTCTCTTTCACTGCATAGACTTCAGAATCTGGATCATCGGTAGAGCGCACCAAGCGCACAATGTGGCGAGAGATACCGCGCTTCTCCGCGAGCTGCGGATCTTCGGGCCACTCTTCAAGGGGGATGTTCCAGGGCAGGCCGGTAACTGCTGCGATTTCCTCGCCGAGCCCAGTAATCCGTAGCGCCATGGGGGTTATTCTCTCGTACGCTTTACAATAAATCATGGCCATTTCAGAGCGCATGAAGAGAAAACCAAAAGAACCACGTATTCGCCCTGATTTCGGAGCAGCTGGTGATCCAATCGACAGAGGACACCCCTTCTACTTTGGTTTTGTGGCAACTATCGGAGCGCTCAGCGCATTTGTTCTGATGCGAGCTTTGGCAAGTGCGAGTCAAGTATTTGTATTAATTCTGGTTGCGCTCTTTCTGGCTGCTGGTCTCAACCCTGCAGTCGAAGCAATTCGCAGACGTGGATTATCGCGCGGAGCATCGGTTGCCATTATCTTCGCCCTCGTAATTGTGTTGGTCGGAATCTTTGTAGCACTTGTTGTACCGCCGCTGGTTTCGCAGGGTACTCACCTCATTCAAATCGCGCCTAACTTGCTTGATGATTTGAAGAAGAACTCAACCATCGCAAACCTTAACGATCACTACGGCATTATCGATACTCTGCAAAAACGTCTACATGCCGTTACTTCTAATGGAACTTTGCTCATAACCGCATTCGGTGGCGTTATCGGCGTCGGCAAGAGCGTTCTTTCCGGAACTTTCACCGCACTCACAATTCTTATCTTGACTCTCTACTTCATCACCTCGCTTCCACAAGCAGTGGAACTCGCACTGAAGTTAGTACCAGCTAGCCGCCGCAATCGGGTAGCGCTCTTAACCGATGCCATCATCTCTCGCGTTGGTACTTTTGTTGGCAGCCAGATTATTGTCTCCGCCTTAGCTGCACTATTTATCGCAATCTTCTCCGCAATCTTGGGTCTGCCATCGCCCATCGCTATTGGCATCATCGTCTTTGTCTGCGGCTTAGTTCCGTTAATCGGACACTTTCTTGGCTGCGGGATTGTCACCATCATTGCGCTCACTCAATCGGTATCAATCGGATTGATCGCTTTCATTGGTTATGTTCTCTATGTGCAAGTCGAGAACTACGTAGTGCATCCACGCATCATGCGACGAAATTTGGCAGTCCCAGGTGCGGTCACAATTATTTCGGCGCTGATTGGAACTTCGCTACTTGGGCTAGTTGGCGGGCTGCTGGCAGTGCCCGTTGCCGCCTCAATTATCTTAATTCTCGAAGAAGTTGTTTTTCCTCGCGCAGAAAAGTCTTAAATCTCAGTAGGCAGCGGCAATCGTTGCGGAGCAACAACTCGAGTAATTTCACTTAATACACGGTGTACGGAAGGTTCTCCAACCCAGAGATGTTTTGCGCCATCGACTGGAATCAACTCAATCTGCGGAATTACTGCAAAGCGAAGCTTGGCCTGATCTGGTTTCAAGTAATCATCAAATTCAGGGATGAGCGCGGTGATTGGCCTGCCATCTTCTGCCCAAAATTCAAGATCACCGTCAACGATATCGAGCAAGGTAGGACTTAAGAGGATAAGACCTTTCACGCGCGGATCACGGGCATGGCTAATTGCAATACTTGTGCCGAATGACCAGCCAACCACCCAAACTTCGCGCAAATGTAAAGTATCAAAGCAGTAACGAATCATCGCTTCGACATCGAATCGTTCACTGCGACCATTGTCGTAACTACCCGTACTAGTACCAGCCTCACTTGTAGTTCCACGTGTATTGAAACGCACAACGGTAATTCCAGCCATGGCTGGTAGTCGGTTAGCTGCCTTCTTATAGATATGGCTATCCATCATTCCCCCACCCGTTGGATTGGGGTGGCAACAGAGAATGGCGGAGGTTGGATTATCAAGCGGTGCGCTCACTTCGCCGATGAGAGTCTGGCCATCTTCAGTAGTGACGGTAAATGGCGTGCGTACCCCCGGAAGAATTGTGCTCGGGCGTATTGGTTCGGCCATAGTTGCAGTCTAGTCTTTGCTTATGGTTCTTTCAGACACATCAACTTTCGCTTCTCACAATCCGGTTACCAACGAGGTAATCACTTCTCACGAGATTTATAGTGAAACGGCGGTACATGCTGCCGTCGATCGCGCACGCACTGCATCACAAGAATGGCGTGCGCTGGGCTTTCGTGGTCGCCGCCGAGTTCTTCTGAAATGGAGCGACGATATCCTTGCGAATATTGATTCACTCACCGCAATCGTCTCGCTGGAAACTGGAAAACCAATCAGCGATGCCAAGCTCGAGATTTCTCTTGCAGCAGGTCACATTGCCTGGGCGGCACGTCACGCCGAATCTGCGATGCGAACATCGCACCGATCTCCAGGATTATTAATGGCAAATATGTCAGCAACGGTCGAGCGTTCTCCTGTCGGAGTTGTTGGTGTTATTGGTCCATGGAATTACCCAGTCTTTACTCCACTCGGTTCGATTGCATATGCACTCGCTGCTGGAAATACCGTCGTCTTTAAGCCAAGTGAGTACACACCAGGTGTGGGCGAATATTTGGCGCAATCATTTCTCGATTCCTGTCTGCTGTCTGATGTATTTATCTGCGTAACTGGGCTCGGCGAAACTGGAAAATTTCTCTGCGAAAGCGGCGTAGATAAGTTAGCTTTCACAGGATCAACTCGCACAGCAAAGATTGTCGCGGCCACATGTGCGGCCCACATGACTCCAGTTGTTCTCGAATGCGGTGGTAAAGATGCCGTCATCGTGGCTCACGATGCCGATATCAAGCGCGCTGCCGATGCAACTGTCTGGTC
>JBAXLF010000054.1:0-5130 GCA_037134955.1 Actinomycetota bacterium
ATCTCTTTACAGATAGGGCAGATCGGATACTTCTGCGGATCGCGAGAAGGAACCCACTTCTTTCCGCAGAGCGCTTTAACAGATTTACCTGTTACTGCGGATTCAACAATCTTCTCTTTCTTTATGTAATGCGCGAAGCGATCGTGGCCGCCATCATCTTCCTGCTCAACCGGGCGAGTAAGTGTCTCTGTATCAGCGCCAGCAATTGGTGAATCGAGAGTTGGCAGACCGCGTCCAATATCTGCTCGAATCTGCTCAACCATAAGCGCATTATCTACTGAAAATGCGTCACCGTACACAAACCCTCTACCTGTAGAATCTCCCAATGAAAGACTTACTGCGCACTGAGCACCTTTCTCGTGCTGATGTCGATTTACTTCTCGATACCGCAGCTGACTTTGCCAAGAATCCGCTCCGCTCCAATACAGCGTTGAGCAATAAGACTGTCGCGATCTATATGACCAAGCCTTCAACTCGTACACGTCTCGCCTCTGAAACTGCTGTCGCTCATCTAGGTGCAACACCGATATTTCTTCGTGGCGATGATTTGCAACTAGGCCGCGGTGAAACGATTGCAGATACTGCGAAAGTCATCAGCGGTTTCTGCGACGCTCTGATTATCCGTACCTTTAAGCAATCTGATGTCGATGAACTTGGCGCCGAATCTTCAATTCCAGTGATTAATGGCCTAACCGATGATGATCATCCAACTCAGCTACTTGCAGATTGGGTCACGATTCGCGAGAACTTCGGCAACGATATTAAAGGTCGCAAATTTGTGTACTTAGGCGATGGAAATAATATGACCCATGCCTGGTTGATTATGGGTGCAATTATGGGAGCACATGTTGTTGCAGCAACTCCCGATGGTAAGTGGGCACCAGATGCTGCGGTCGTTGCAAAGGCGAAAGCTATTGCAGCAACGAGCGGCGCGACGATTGAGGTAACAACCGATGCCGAAGCTGCAGCGAAAGGCGCATCAGTTCTCTATACCGATGTCTGGATGTCGATGGGAGATCCTGAAGAAGAGCGCGCAGAGAAATTTAAGGCGCTCTCGCCATATGCAGTAACAGATCATCTGATGTCACTTACCGAAAAAGATTCCATCTTTATGCACTGCCTACCTGCACACCGCGGTGAGGAAGTTGCCGCATCTGTCATCGATGGACCCAAGTCAGTTATCTGGCGCGAGGCCTATCATCGTCGTACAACTATTCAAGCCTTGCTCTATCACTTAACTCGCGGTGAACTTCAGGGTAATTAGCCCTTTCGCATAGCCTTCACAGGCTCGACCATGTACCTTTACGCGCATGAGAGTTGCAGTTCCTAGAGAGATTAGAGATGGCGAGAAGCGCGTAGCGCTGGTGCCAGATGTCATCAATAAGTTAACTCGATTGGGTTATGAAGTTGTTATTGAATCAGGGGCAGGCGTTCATTCGCAGGCAACTGATGATCTCTATACGGCGGCCGGTGCCACAGTAAAGAGCGGCAACGTTATTAGCGATGCTGATGTAGTGCTCTCAGTTACCTCACTTACTCCAGCGCAGATAGCGACCTTGAAGAAGGGCGCAGTCACAATCTCATTCCTCTCTCCAACAACGGCCGTTGATTCAATTGAAGCAGCAGCAAGCGCGGGAGTTACAGCTTTCTCACTTGAGCTAGTTCCACGCATCTCGCGCGCACAATCAATGGATGCGCTGACATCACAGGCGCTCTGTGCCGGATATCGCGCAGCTCTTGTCGGCGCAGAACTTTCTCCACGCTTCTTTCCTATGTTGATGACAGCTGCAGGAACAGTAACTCCAGCACAAGTTCTCGTTCTTGGAGCAGGTGTTGCTGGTCTGCAAGCGATTGCAACTGCCCGCCGCCTCGGGGGAGTCGTAAGCGCCTATGACGTACGACCATCTTCTGCCGATGAAGTGAAGTCGATGGGTGCAACATTTATCAACCTTGAACTTGAAGCGCTTGAAGGCGCCGGCGGATATGCGCGCGAAATGACTGAAGAGCGCGCAGCAAAGCAGCGCGAGCTCCTTACCCCTTACATTGCAAAGTCACATGTAGTTATTACAACTGCAGCAGTTCCAGGTCGTGCAGCCCCACGTTTGATGACAGCGCAGATGGTTGATGCGATGGAGCCAGGAACCATCATCGTCGACCTTGCCGCTGAAACAGGCGGAAACGTTGAAGGCTCAAAGCCTGGCGAGATTGTCACCACTGCAAAGGGAGTTCAGATCTGGGGCGGTAAAGATGTTCCTAGCCAACTGCCTTTCCACGCATCGAGTTTGTACTCACGTAACGTCGTCAATCTCTTAACGCTCATGACCACGCCAAGTAAAGATGGAGCACCAGTTTCACTCAATATCGATTTCACCGATGAGATCATCGATAAGTCAGCCACAACTCATGGCGGTGCCAAGCACACACCAGGTGCGAGCGAGAAGGTAGGTAGCAACTAATGGATGCAATCGCGATTATCTCCATCTTTACCCTTGCCGTCTTTGTGGGCTTTGAAGTTGTCTCAAAGGTCTCTTCAACTCTGCACACACCGCTGATGTCAGGTGCCAATGCAATTCACGGGGTCATCCTCGTCGGTGCCATCATCGTCGCCGATCACAGCAAAACTAATCTCGAACTCGGTCTATCACTTGCCGCAATCATCCTGGCCACAATCAATATGGTCGGTGGATTTGTTGTGACAGACAGAATGCTCGAAATGTTTAAGCCTAAGAAGACTGGAGGCGAGAAGTGAGCACCAATCTCTATAGCTTGATCGGACTTGCCGCAGGCGTCGCCTTTATCTTGGCGCTTAAAGGACTTTCACATCCAAAGACTGCTCGTCGTGGAAATCTCATCGGCGCTGCTGGTGCAACTGTTGCAACGCTCTCTGTATTTCTCTATGTGACTCCACCTCGCGATGGATCTGCAGCACACTCATTGCCACTCAACCACTTGTGGTTAATTCTCGGCGCAATTGCTGTGGGTCTGATCGTTGGTGTTCCTGCTGCACGCAAGGTCGAGATGACCCAGATGCCACAACTTGTTGCGCTCTTTAACGGCGTAGGTGGTGGCGCAGCTGCACTGGTTGCAATCGTTGAATATCTCCACCTTGGAAAAGATGCAACAACTGCCGAAGTTATCTTCACGGTATTTACCGTCATCGTAGGCTGCGTCTCATTTAGCGGTTCGATTATTACCTTTATGAAGTTGCAAGAGTTGATGACAACTCGACCCGTTGTATTCCCAGGCGGACGTTTTGTTATCGCCGGAACACTGGTTGCAGTACTCGGAACCGCTGTGTGGGTTGTCAATGCGCTCGGAACAACGCCTCTGCTCGTACTTGCAGCGCTCGCGCTTCTCTTCGGTGTGCTCTTTGTGCTTCCAGTTGGTGGCGCAGACGTTCCGATCGTTATCTCACTTCTCAATGCATTTACAGGTCTTACCGTTGCCGCAAGTGGCTACGTACTTTCATCAACCCTTCTCATCATCGCTGGAACTTTGGTCGGCGCATCAGGAACAATTTTGACTCGCTTGATGGCAGAAGCAATGGGGCGTTCACTCTTTGGAACTCTCTTCGGGGCATTTACCGCAAAGCCACAAGAGGCATCAGGATCTGCAGAGGAGCGCCCAGTGCGTTCAGGTTCTGCTGATGACGTCGCCATTCTTCTCAACTATGCGCGTCGCGTTGTGATCGTTCCAGGTTTTGGTCTGGCAGTTGCACAAGCGCAGCACACAGTGCGCGAACTTGCAGATTTAATGATCTCTAAGGGAATCGATGTTGCATATGGAATCCACCCTGTTGCAGGTCGTATGCCAGGACATATGAACGTGCTTCTTGCCGAAGCAAATGTTCCTTATGATCAATTAGCGGAGATGGATGAAGTCAATCCCACATTTGGTCAGACAGATGTTGCCATCGTTATCGGTGCCAATGACGTGGTAAACCCAGCAGCGCAGACAACGCCAGGTTGCCCAATCTATGGAATGCCAATTTTGGAAGTAAATCACGCAGCCAACATCATCTTCTTAAAGCGCTCAATGCGCCCCGGATTTGCTGGTATCGAGAATGAACTTCTCTATGACCCTAAGACGATGCTTTTATTTGGTGATGCCAAGGCATCGCTGACCAAGGTTGTCTCAGCGCTCAAAGCTCTTTAAGTTTTGTTGCTCTAAGTCTTGGCGCTCTAACTATCCCTCTTGTAAGTCAGTGGGTGCGTTATGTACGTCGAGAACGTCACCAGAAAGTTTGTCAGTTCTGTTCAGTGGCTTCTTGGCATCCTCTTTATAGATTGCCGGGATTGAGCCAAGTAGACCCTTCTGGAAATCTTCAAATGCCTGGAGTACTTCGCGCTTTGTATTCATGACAAATGGACCCATCCAAGCAACGGGCTCTTTAATGGGTTGGCCGCCGAGGATAAAGAGTTCAAGGTTTGGTGAACGAGACTCTTGTTGGTTGGCAGCGCGTACAACAATGGTGTCGCCATCACCGAAGACGGTGAGTTGGCCCATCGATACTGGACGTTGTTCATCACCGACAAAGCCGTGGCCCGACATTGTGTAGACAAGTGCGTTGTAGCCCGAGCGCCATGGAAGGCGAAGTTCTGCACCAGGTGCGACAGTTGCGTGGATTAAAGTAATAGGAGTCTGTGTAGTGCCAGGACCAACATGTCCATCGAGTTCGCCGGCAATGATGCGAATGAGTGAACCACCATCAGTTGATGAAATGAGTGCAACATCGTTGGCACGAACATCTTGATATGCAGGAGGTGACCACTTCTTAATAGCGGGAAGGTTGACCCACAATTGGAATCCGTGGAATAAACCACCGGACATCACTAGATGTTCTGGGGGAGTCTCGATATGGAGAATTCCGCCACCGGCTGTCATCCACTGAGTATCGCCATTAGAGATTGTTCCACCTCCACCATTGGAATCTTTATGATCGAAGATGCCATCGATAATGTATGTAACAGTTTCAAAACCGCGATGCGGATGCCACGGAGTTCCCTTTGGTTCGCCGGGCGCATATTCGACTTCACCCATTTGATCTAAGTGAATAAATGGATCGAGCTCTGCTAAATCAACTCCAGCGAATGCGCGACGAACTGGGAAGCCTTCACCTTCGAAACCTTG
>JBAXLF010000055.1:0-4731 GCA_037134955.1 Actinomycetota bacterium
CGTCAAACCAGAGAAAAGTGGTGAGTTCCATCTCTTCAGCGTAAAGGATGTTTCGAGAAGTAGCGAATGAGTTGCGAGTAATTCGCATCTGCAAAGTGAACGTTTGGCAATTTAGTTGAAATTTCAACTAAATTAGGTTAGGGTCTCTACACATCTTCTATCAAAAGGAAAATAAATGTCAGTTCTTTCAACTTTGCCTGCAGGTATCTACAACATCGATCCATCACATAGCCGTGTTGGATTTAGCGCACGCCACGCGATGGTGACAAAGGTTCGTGGTTCATTTAACGAATACACAGGCGCTGCAACTGTTGCAGATGGCACAGCATCACTCAACATCGATATCACTGTTTCATCAATCGACACCCGTAGCGCAGACCGCGACGGACACCTTCAGTCACCAGATTTCTTTGATGCAGCTACATTTCCAAAGATCACTTTCGCTTCAACATCTGTGAAGGATTCGGGTTCAGATAAGATCGTTGTAGACGGAAACCTCACAATCAAGGACGTCACAAAGCCAATCTCAATCACATTTGAATACACAGGAACCGCGACTGACCCATTCGGAAATGCTCGCTTTGGATTCGAAGGCGAAGCAGAGATCAATCGTAAGGATTACGGTCTTACATGGAATGCGGCTCTAGAAACTGGTGGAATCTTGGTTTCAGAGAACATCAAGCTGGAATTCGAAATCTCAACAATCGCAGCTAAGTAAAAGTTTTACACGAAAGGCCTCACGAGAAATCGTGGGGCTTTTCGCCTTTCTAGGGGTATGTGCGAGAATCACTCCATGAAACTTCGCAGTCTTTTGGTGGGAGCGGCGCTCCTTCTTTCATTGATTGCCAGTGCTCCATCTGCCATGGCACATGCCGCGCTAGAGAGCACCTTCCCAGCCAAGGGAGCCACTGTTTCGACATCAACAAACCGAGTCTCCATGGTATTTGGCGAAGACATTCTGGTACTTAAAGGAAAGAACCCCAATGCAATAGTCGTAACGAATCCAAGAGGCGCGGTAGTCAGTACTGGTGTTGCGCTGGTTTCGGGTACGAAAATTTCAGAAGCTCTGAAAACTCCATTGCAGGCCGGCAAATACACCGTGAAATACCGAGTTGTCTCTGCCGATGGTCACGTAGTCTCAGATAGTTATACCTTCACTGTTAAGTAATGAAGTAAGGTAACGCTGTGAAAGCAAGCGTGAGCGACCAGAGATCGATTCTTGATATCCAGAAATTTGATCAGCAATCGGCGACACTTAAGAACAAAGCAGCGACCTTGCCTGAACTTGTTGAAATTTCGACAACAACAATCAAGCAGAACAATGTCCGGGATCTTCGTATCGCCGCCGAGACCGAGCTCAGCGATGTAAAGCGCGAACTTGCTCGCGCAGAGGGCGATGTCGAGCAGATTGTCACTCGTATCGAACGCGACGAGAACCGTCTAGCTTCAGGCACCGGGACGCCAAAGGAATTGGAACAGACACAACATGAACTAGGCACATTGGGTGTGCGCCGTTCAGAGTTAGAGGAAGTCGAACTCGAAATCATGATGCGCGTCGATGGCATCAAAGATCGCATTTCTGCGCTGACGATTGAAGAGAATGAGCTCGCGTTGGTTATCGCAGACCTCAACATTCGCAAGGAGAATGCCCTTGCAGCGATCCATACGGAGCTTGAAGGAATTGAGACCGATCGCAAGGCGACTACTCAATCTGTGGGAGCTGAGATCTTGGCGCTCTACGAAAAGATACGTGAATCAAATGGAATTGGTGCAGCCGCGCTTGCAGGTAATCAATGCAAGGGTTGTAACCTGACTTTGAACACTATTGAGCTGCAACGAATTGCTGGCCTTGCTGAAGATGAAGTTGTTCGCTGCGAGGAATGCCGCTGCATATTGGTGCGTGATAAGTAATGGCACGACACTTCAAACTCACAGCCGATGGTGGCTCACGAGGTAATCCAGGACCTGCTGGCTATGGGGCGGTTGTCATAGAAAACGGAAAGATCATCGCCGAACTCTTTGATGTAATCGGTATTGCAACTAATAACGTCGCCGAATACAGCGGGCTACTGGCTGGGCTCTCACACATTCACCAACTCGATTCTCAAGCCACTGTTGAAGTAGCGATGGACTCAAAGCTTGTTGTCGAACAGATGTCAGGTCGTTGGCAGATCAAGCATGCCGATATGCGCGATCTAGCTAAACAGTGCCGCGATGCGCATCCTGCAGCCCTTGTTACCTATTCATGGATTCCACGCGATGAGAATTCACATGCAGATCGCCTTGCCAACAAGGCGCTCGATGGTGGCAGCGCGCATAAGCCTGTTGCAGTCATTCAACAGAACTTTCTCACAGATCGACTTCGCAGCACAGAAATACCAACATTCATTTACTTTGTTCGCCACGGTGAAACTGTTTTAACGCCCACTCGTAAATTCTCGGGCACTGGTGCACTTGACCCAGAGCTGATGCAAGAAGGCTTGGACCAAGCCGAATTAGTGGCACAAGAATGCGCAAAGTTCGGCGCCGATATCTTGATTTCATCACCTCTCAAGCGCACCCGACAAACCGCTGAAATAATTGCACGCACAACCGGTCTTGCACTCACCTTTGATGAGGCGTGGCAAGAACTCTCATTTGGTTTATGGGATGGAAAATCCATTGAAGAGGTTCAGGCAGAAGATCCAGATGGATATCAGGCCTGGCTCAATTCATCATCCATTGCGCCAACTGGGGGAGAGTCTTATGACGAAGCTTCCGTTCGTGTTGAAGAAGCGCTCGAACGGCTAGTTGCCGAATATCCCGGCAAGAAAATTATCGTGGTCACACATAACGGTGTCATCAAAACCGCTGCCAAAATCGCAGTTGGTGGGCCTAGTGATGCTGTCTTCCATATGGATGTAACCCCATGTTCGATATCCTCCATCTCCATTTGGCCATCTGATGGTCTTCGAGCACTGCGGTCATTTAGCGAGAGAGGCCACCTGCGTTGATTACAACAACGGAATGGATCTTCACAATCGGCTTCCTTGCTGCAGTCATTATCTTTGATCTGACCTTTGCAATTATTCGCCGTAATAAAGCAACCTCGATGCTCGAGGCAACTGCCTGGACTGCGCTCTATATCGGCTTTGCCATTGGCTTCGGAATTTTTCTACCACATTGGGCTAATGATGAGCTCCAAAAGCAATTCTTCGCGGGCTGGCTTACTGAATATGCGCTCTCGGTAGATAACATCTTTGTATTTATTATCTTGCTTGCAAACCTCAAGGTACAGAAAGAGAAGCAACAGCTGGTTCTGCTCTTGGGAATTCTTCTTACAATTGGAATTCGTGGCCTTCTGATTCCGATTGGTGCAACGCTGGTCAATAATTTCAGTAGCGTTTTCTATGCCTTCGGCGCATTCCTTATCTATACAGCGTGGAAATTAATCAATGAGGAAGAGGAAGTCGAGTATGAAGAAGGCAAAGTCGTCGCGATTCTCAAAAAGCGAGGCTTTAGTATCTTTAGTATTGCCCTGATCTCACTTGGCCTTGCAAACTTAGTCTTTTCACTCGATTCAATTCCTGCAATCTTTGGGTTGACCAAGAGTGCATACATTGTTACAACTGCAAATATCTTTGCACTGATGGGACTTCGCCAGCTCTACTTCTTACTGGAAGGTCTACTGAGCCGACTTATTTATCTCTCTCGGGGACTCTCCTTTATCTTGGCATTTATCGGAGTTAAGATGATTCTCGAAGCTCTCCATGGAAATGGCGTTCATGTTCCAGAAGTTTCTCTCGAGGTAAGCCTTGGGGTCATAGTGCTAACACTCGTCGTGACAGCAGTTGCAAGCCTGTTAGCGACAAAGAGTCCAGACAAACCCACCCCATAACCCTTGCGGGAAGGCAAACCTTAAGAGCACTATGGGTCCACTTAACCGTAAGGAGTGGGCCATGAAGATAAGCAGCATAATTTCTGGCAAGAGAGTCGAAACAATCTCTGCTAGCGCAAGTATTCATGACTTAGTTAATTCGTTGAATTCACACCACATCGGCGCTCTTGTCGTTTCAAGTGATGGCAAGAAGATAGATGGAATTGTCTCTGAACGCGATGTTGTACGAGCAATGCCGGGAAAACTTGATCAACTTATTGGGATGCATGTCCGCGACATCATGACCGTTGAAGTTCATACCTGCACGCCTGATTCAACAATTGCAGAACTGATGAAGATGATGACTGAGCTTCGTATTCGCCACGTTCCAGTAGTTGATGCAGCAGGAACTCTGGTTTCGATTGTCTCTATCGGCGATGTGGTGAAAAACCACGTAAGCGAACTCGATTCCGAGCGCCAAGCCCTCAGAGATTACGTCGCAAGCGCTAATTAATCTCCCGTACCATTAGGCAACGAAGAGTCGCCCGGATCACCGCGTTGCAGCAATGCACCGAGGAAAGTCCGGACTTCACAGAGCAAGGTGGTGGGTAACGCCCACCTGGAGCAATCCACGGGAAAGTGCAACAGAAAGTAAACCGCCAATAGCAATATTGGTAAGGGTGAAACGGCGGTGTAAGAGACCACCAGTGCATGTAGCAATACATGTAGCTATGTAAACCCCACCTGAAGCAAGACCAAGAAGATAGTGCGCTGCTCGCGCTGAGCTATCGGGTAGGTTGCTTGAATCTGTAAGTAATTACAGATCTAGATGGATGGTGATCCCTCGCAAGAGGACAGGATCCGGCTTATAGGGC
>JBAXLF010000056.1:0-4514 GCA_037134955.1 Actinomycetota bacterium
ACACCTAATCCCTGTCTGCGCTGCAATGAGAAGATTAAATTTGCAGCAGTTCTCGATCGCGCAAAAGCGATGGGATTCGATGGCGTTGTCACTGGCCACTACGCGCGCACTCAAGAAACTTCCGCAGGTCGCACCTTGCACCGCGCAGTAGATCCACTTAAAGATCAGTCATATGTCCTGGCCGTTCTCAATCGCGAGCAAATCAATGGCGCAATATTTCCGCTAGGCGATACGGAAAAAGTTGATATTCGTATCGAGGCTGAGGCACGTGGATTAGCCGTGGCACAGAAGCCCGATAGCCACGATATTTGTTTCGTTCCATCAGGTGACAATGCCGGTTGGTTACGCGATCGCATGGGAAGCGAAGTTGGTCCCATCGTGGATCAAAATGGAAATAAATTAGGCGAACATAAAGGCGCTTACACCTACACAATCGGACAGCGCAAAGGATTGGGGCTCACAGTTCCTACTGCAGATGGCTCGCCTCGCTTTGTCTTAAGTATCGAACCTGTAACCAATACCGTTGTCGTAGGTGCACGAGAAGATTTAGCTGTGACTTCGATGCGTGGTGAACGACCAATCTTCTGCGGCCCAGAAATCGGCGCCGCACCACTGCGGGGCTTTGTTCAGGTACGCGCACACGGCGCAGCGCTTAATTGCACCTACTACCTCGATAACGATCAACTCGTTGCCGAACTCGATGCACCGCTACTAGGTCTGGCAACCGGACAAGCAATGGTTATTTACGATGGCGATCGTGTTGTTGGTTCGGCAACAATCTGCGAGACCGCATGACAAATCAAGCTCGCCATCGCATCACCGAACTGACGCAGGAGATCCGCGATCACCAATTTAAATATTACGTTCTAGATGCGCCCACGATTACCGATGCCGCATTCGATGCCCTTTTAAAAGAGTTGCAAGCGCTCGAAGCGAAGCACCCTGAATTACTTGAACCAGATTCACCATCTCTCGGTGTCGGTGGGGGATTTGCCACCACATTCGATCAACACGATCACATCGAGAAGATGATGAGCCTCGATAATGTATTTGATAACGACGAATTAGCAACCTGGTTCGATCGGGTTGAGAAAGATTCACCGAAGCCCGCATACCTGTGTGAACTCAAAGTCGATGGTCTTGCAATCAACCTGCTCTACGAGAACGGCCAATTAACTCGCGCGCTTACTCGTGGCAATGGCGTCACGGGCGAGGATGTCACGCTCAATGTCAAAACTATTAAAGGGCTTCCTCACACTTTGACTGGAAAAAATATTCCGCAGCTCATCGAAGTTCGCGGCGAAGTTTTCCTACCAGTTGCAGCATTTAACCAACTCAATGAAGAGTTAGAAGAAGCCGGTAAACCGCTCTTTGCCAATCCTCGCAACTGTGCAGCCGGATCGCTGCGACAGAAAGATCCACGAGTAACGGCATCACGTGCTCTGGATGTAGTAGTACATGGTGTGGGCGCAAGCGAAGGAATTTCTTTTCCATCACAATCTGCCGCCTATGCCCAACTCAAAGCGCTCGGCCTGCCCACATCAAACCGCTTTCAAGTGTGTGCAAGTCGCGCAGAAGTGCTGGCCTATATTGAGAATTACAACCTGCATCGCCACGATGTCGAACATGAAATCGATGGCGTAGTTATCAAGGTAGATGCGATTGCTGAGCAAGAGAAGCTAGGTTTTACATCGCGCGCACCTAAGTGGGCGATTGCCTATAAGTATCCGCCTGAAGAAGTCACCACCAAATTACTTGATATCAAAGTCAGCGTTGGTCGCACCGGGCGCGTTACCCCATTCGCATTTATGGAGCCAGTCAAAGTTGCTGGATCTACCGTTACCAATGCGACTCTGCACAATCAAGAAGAGATTGAACGTAAAGGTGTATTGATTGGCGACACCGTCATTATCCGTAAAGCTGGAGATGTGATTCCGGAAGTCCTTGGTCCAGTCCTCGATAAGCGCACCGGAAAAGAGAAGGCATTTGTGATGCCAACTCACTGCCCCGAATGCGCCAGCGAATTGCGCGCTATCACAGAGGGCGATGTCGATATCCGTTGCCCCAACACTCGTAGTTGTCCGGCACAGCTTCGCGAGCGTATTTACTACATCGGTTCTCGCGCAGCTCTCGATATTGATGTGTTGGGTTATGAAGCAGCGGTTGCGCTACTCAATGATGCAATCATTACTGATGAATCAGATATCTTCTCGCTGACCGAAGTTAAGTTAATGAAATCTGCCTTCTTCACCAAGAAAGATGGCACGCGCGGTAAAAATCTCGAGAAGTTATTAGAGGCGTTAGAAGAAGCCAAGACTCGGCCGCTGTGGCGAACCATTGTTGCGCTCTCTATTCGCCATGTTGGCCCCAATGCTGCGCAGGCCCTTGCTACCAACTTTGGCAGCATGGATGCGATTGCACAGGCATCGGTTGCAGAGTTGGCTGATATCGATGGCGTTGGTGATGTCATTGCGCAATCAATTGTTGAATGGTTTGAGGTTGATTGGCATCGCGCCATCATTACAAAGTGGAGCAACGCTGGTGTGGCCATGGTTAACGCAAAGAGCGCAGATCTGCCACAAACATTGGCTGGGCTCACCTTTGTCGTCACAGGTGGGCTCACCGGATTTACCCGTGATTCCATCGCTGAAACCATTACAGCGCATGGCGGCAAACCAACATCGTCGGTATCAAAGAAGACTGATTATGTATTGGTCGGAAGCGACCCTGGTTCGAAGTTGGCAAAGGCGCAAGAGTTGGGCGTCACAATCATCGATGAGGCGCGCTTTTTAGAACTTCTCGCAGGTAAGTAGTAATCTTCAACCATGATCTTTCTTGGTGAAGCAAAGCGCGTACTTCCAGTTCCACCTTATACATTTGGTTTAATCGCATTCGGAGTCTTTGCCTTTCTCCTGTACGTAGTACTTCGTTTAGATAAGTAGTTCACTTTGCGTATTGGGCTCTATGGCGGGACATTCGACCCAATTCATAACGGCCATATCCATGTGATTGAGCAGCTCATATCGCGCAAGATTGTCGATCACTTACTTGTACTTCCGGCCGGCCAACCACTTTTACGCGAACACCAACCGCAGGCCACCGGCGTGCAGCGCCGCACGATGTGTCAGTTAGCAGTCGATGCTCTCCCTGCAGCTATCAAGGAGCACGTTGAAGTAAATCCGATCGAAGTTCTCCGCGAAGGCCCAAGCTATGCAATCGATACTGTCGAAGCAGTGGCGCAGAATTACGCAGGTGACACCATCGTTCTTGTTGTGGGTACAGATGCTTATAAAAAGATTGACCAGTGGCATCGCGCCGCAGATCTGAAGAAGTTAGTCGAATTTGTCGTGATAGATCGTCCGGATTTTCCAGGCGATCACAACACCAGCGTGGATGCGATTGCAGTCTCTGCAACCGATATTCGCGCACATACATCAGATGCAGTACCCGCAGCAGTTGCGGCCTTTATAAAGGAGCACAACCTCTATGCCCGCAACTAGCGCCTGCCTCGAACGCACCCAGATTGCCGCTCGTGCTGCAGTCGATAAATTCGGTACTGAACTTGTCGCTCTCGATCTCTCTGATCAGAGCGTTCTCAGCGAAGTCTTTCTGATTATCACTGCATCTAATGCCAAGATGATTGATGCGATTGCCGATGAAGTCGAAGAGAAGTTAAGGATTGCAGGAGATAAACCGATTCGTCGCGAGAGCAGCGCTGAATGGGTACTTCTCGATTACTCAGATTTGGTAGTACATATTCAATCTTCTGAACTTCGTCGTTACTACATGCTCGATCGTTTATGGAATGACTGTCCGCAGATTGAACTCGAGATTGTGAAAGAAGAGGCGGCGCGTGGGTAACCAAATCATTCTCTGGCGTCATGGTCAGACTGAATGGAATGTTGCAAATAAGTTTCAAGGCCATACCGATATTCCGCTTAATGAAGTCGGAAAGTTTCAAGCAACTCACGCAGCTCCGATGATCGCGGCGATGAGCCCCACAATGATTATTGCTAGCGATCTTGGTCGCGCGCAAAGTACCGCCCACGAATTAGTGAAGTTAACTGGTTTAGAGGTAATTACCGATCCACGTCTGCGCGAAACTAATTGCGGAAATTGGGAAGGCCTCACTGGTGATGAAATTCGTAAAGTTGATCTCGATAATTTACGACAGTGGTCGATGGGTGGAGATAACCCAGCTGGTGGCATTGGTGAACGCCGGAGCGAAGTTGGTGCTCGTGGAGTAGCTGCAATTACAGATGCGCTGGCTGGAAAAGATAATCAACGCCTCGTTGTTGCAACACATGGTGGTACAGCGCGCACAGTGATCGGTTCATATTTAGAGCTGCCGATTCCATTGTGGTCACGAATTGGTGGCCTTTCCAATGCGCAATGGTCGATTCTTGAAGAATCTCCAAAGGGATGGTTATTGGTCGAACATAATGCAGGATCTATTCCAGAGCCTGTCTATGGAGAAGAATCCGGCGCAGTAGTACCTGACTCTGTGCGCTAAA
>JBAXLF010000057.1:0-4413 GCA_037134955.1 Actinomycetota bacterium
GAACCCCCGACATCCTCGGTGTAAACGAGGCGCTCTACCACTGAGCTAACCACCCGGTACCAGCGTTAACTGGCTTTCGGACTTGCGAATACTACTTTATATACGCGAAAGAACGAAAATCGTGCGTGAATTACAGAGCTGCGATAGCGGTTTTGTAATCGCCATTGTTGCGAGCATCGCCGAGGCCATTGACGACTGTCCAGCGAATGATTCCCTCTTTATCGATGATAAATGTTCCGCGCATTGCACATCCGAGATCTTCATTGAAGATTCCGTAAGCCTTTGCAGCTGCGCCATGTGGCCAGAAGTCTGCGAGTACTGGGAACTTATAGCCCTCTTGCTCAGCGAAGATTCGCTGAGTGTGCATTGAATCGCAAGAGATTGCTAGAACCTGAACATTATCGTTTTGGAACGCAGCAAGGTCATCGCGGATCGCGCAGAGTTCGCCTGTGCATGTTCCGGTGAATGAGAATGGAATAAAGATAACGGCGACGTTCTTGTTGCCCTTAAATGATGAGAGCTTTACTAGATTTCCGTGCTGATCTTTTAATTCAAAATCAGGAGCTGCTTGGCCAATAGTTAATGTCATGGCGCGAATCTATCGCTTGCCAGCCTTACGTGCCACTAGACGAGTTGCGGTCCAATCTTGTGCGACTGCCAACGTTGATGTCTGACTTAATCCGCAGGTTGGTGCAGCATCTTGAATATCACTTGGTTCGACATGGCCATCGCGACCAACTTTGGGAGTGAGCACCCAGATAGGACCGGTCTCAGTGAGATAGGCCATGGCATCCATCAATTCGTCGACGAGATCACCATCATCTTCGCGGAACCAAAGAAGCACAGCATCGACAACTTCATTGGTGGAATTTTCGTGAAAATCAGTTGCAACAATCTTCTTAATATCGGCGCGTAGAGCATCATCACAATCAGGTCCATACCCGATCTCGAGGATTAGCTCTCCTTTAGCAAAACCCATGCGCATTGCCACGGGATAAGTCCAACCGATGAGACGGATATTTACAAGGGTTTAACCAGCCTCACAGTCGATTTTTTTGCGCTCACACCCCTTTGGCGCGAGAATACGGGTATGACCGAATTCGCCGGATCGCCAGATCAGATAATCGACCAGTTAGTAGATACAGATCCCGCTGAAACGGCCGAATGGCAGGCATCCTTTGATGCAGCTCTCAATGCAGCTGGCCCAGTCCGTGCGCGTTATTTGATGCTCCAACTTCTGAAGCGAGCACATGAGAAGAAGATTGGTCTTCCTGACCTTCGTACAACCGATTACATCAACACAATTTCTCCTGAGCACGAACCAGAATTTCCTGGCGATGAAGATATTGAACGTCGCATCCGCGCTGCAGTTCGTTGGAATGCGGCGATATTGGTTCACCGTGCACAGCGCCCCGGAATCGGAGTTGGCGGACACATCTCAACTTATGCATCATCTGCTGCATTGTATGAAGTTGGTTTCAACCACTTCTTCCGCGGACAAGATCACCCAGGTGGCGGAGATCAAATCTTCTTCCAAGGACATGCATCTCCCGGAATGTATTCACGCGCATTCCTTGAAGGACGTTTTACCGAGAACCAACTTGATGGATTTCGTCAGGAACTTTCTCATGAAGGTGGCGGGCTCTCGTCATATCCACACCCACGTTTAATGCCGGACTTCTGGCAATTCCCAACTGTGTCGATGGGTATCGGTCCTATCAATGCAATTTATCAAGCGCGCTTTAACCGCTATCTACACAACCGTGGAATTAAAGACACCAGTGATCAGAATGTCTGGGCATTCCTTGGCGATGGTGAAATGGATGAAGTCGATACCTTAGGAGCAATTGGTTTAGCATCACGCGAGAAGCTCGATAATTTAACTTTCGTCGTTAACTGTAACTTGCAGCGCCTCGATGGCCCTGTGCGCGGAAACGGCAAGATTATTCAAGAGCTTGAATCAATCTTCGGTGGCGCCGGATGGAATGTCATCAAGGTTGTCTGGGGCCGCGGTTGGGATCCACTTCTTGCGCAAGATCGCGAAGGCGCTCTTGTTAACTTGATGAACACCACTCTCGATGGCGATTACCAGACCTTTAAAGCCGAAAGTGGCGCATTTGTTCGCGAGCACTTCTTCAATCGCGATCCGCGCACTGCCGCAATGGTTGCAAATTATTCAGATGATCAGATTTGGAACCTCAAGCGCGGTGGACACGATTACCGCAAGCTATTTGCTGCATATACAGCCGCAACTGAAAAGAATGGCCGTCCAACAGTCATCTTGGCTAAGACAGTTAAGGGCTGGACACTTGGTTCGCACTTCGAAGGTCGTAACTCAACGCACCAGATGAAGAAGATGACTCTTGAAGACATCATCGAATTCCGCGATCGCCTGGAGATTCCATTGGCAGATAGCCAGTTAGATAAGTACACACCTTCTTATTACAAGCTTCCGGCTGATTCTCCTGAAATGAAGTACCTCGAAGAACGTCGTCGCGAACTCGGTGGATCAATCCCAAGTCGTCGCAAAGTGTCTCGTCCACTGGCACAACCTGCCGATAGCGCCTACGAATCAGTACGTCGCGGCTCTGGTCAGCAAGAAGTTGCAACGACAATGGCATTTGTCCGTATGTTGAAGGATCTCGTGAAAGATCCAGGACTTGGCAACCGTATCGTCCCAATTATTCCTGACGAGGCACGTACCTTCGGCCTCGATTCACTATTCCCAACACTGAAGATTTACTCACCACATGGCCAGCAGTACATGGCAGTCGATCGCGAATTGATGTTGTCCTACAAGGAATCAACTTCAGGCGTCATTCTTCACGAAGGTATTAACGAAGCAGGATCAGTTGCATCCTTCACCGCAGTAGGTTCTTCTTACTCCACACATAACGAACCGATGATTCCGATCTACATCTTCTACTCAATGTTCGGATTCCAGCGCACCGGAGATGCCTTCTGGGCAGCTGCCGATCAATTGGTGCGAGGCTTTGTTCTCGGCGCAACAGCGGGACGAACAACTCTCAATGGCGAAGGTCTGCAACATGAAGATGGCCATTCACATCTACTTGCTGCAACCAATCCAGCAGTTGTTGCCTACGATCCAGCATTTGCTTACGAAGTAGGGCATATCTTTAAAGATGGCTTGCGACGTATGTACGGCGAGAACAGCGAAAATATTTATTACTACATCACTGTCTATAACGAGCCATATATGCAGCCTGCCGAACCAGATAATTTGGATCTCGATGGCTTGCTTAAGGGTATTTATCTCTACTCTGGCGCTTCACGTCAACGTAAGAAGAATGCCCAACTACTTGCATCGGGTGTAGGCGTTAACTGGGCGCTTAAGGCACAGAAACTTCTCGCTGAAGATTGGGGCGTAGCAGCCTCTGTCTGGTCTGTAACTTCATGGAATGAACTTCGTCGCGATGGTCTAGAGGTAGATCGTCATAACATGCTCAATCCAAAGAATAAGAAGACTGCCTATGTGACCGATAAGCTCAAAGGAACTGAAGGACCAGTTATCGCTGTCTCCGACTTTATGCGCGCTGTACAGGATCAAATATCTCCATGGGTACCAAATGCTTTCCACTCACTCGGTACAGATGGATTTGGACTTTCTGATACTCGCGGAGCGCTGCGCCGCCACTTCAAGGTTGATGCAGAGTCAATCGTTGTAGCAACGCTGGCAGAGCTAGCTAAGGCGGGCGAAGTTAAAGAATCTGTAGTTCAAGAAGCTATTGATAAGTACCGTATCTTCGATGTGCGTTCAGCAGATGCTGGCAACACCGAAGGTTCTGGTTGATAGCAACTTCTTAGATCCATCTACTTCTTTGACGTACTTCCTTCTTTAAGCACGCCCACAAAGAAGGTTGAAACCAAGAGCATTCCTGCAGGAATCATCATCGCAAGCGCTATCGAGCCCGTGAACTGAATTGTCCAGGCCACAATCCATTTGACCACAAAGGTCAGAACGTTATTGACGACTCCAAATTGGCCTACAACAACAGCGCTAGGTTGCGATGATCTGCGATTTGCGGCTGCAAAGAAGGATGGTCCAAGGAATGATGAACCGATTCCACCAAAGGTGAAGCCAAGTAAGAAGAGCGCATACGACCACCACTGCGCAGTCGCTGGAAGATTTGTCGCCACAATAATCGAGATTCCAAAGCCCAATCCTGCAAGTAACGCGGCTCTACGAACCCAGATATAGAGCTCATCACGTTTTTCTAAACGCTGCACAATTACTAAGCGACCAAAGATCATTGCTGCGGTGAAGAAGATATAAGGCGCTGCTGCCAAGCCAGGTGAGATTGCCAATCGCTCTTTGGTAAAGATGGTCCCCCAGTCACCGATGGCAAATTCCAAGTAAATAGCGCATGCCATTCCAAGACTGACCGGCCAATC
>JBAXLF010000058.1:0-4320 GCA_037134955.1 Actinomycetota bacterium
GCTTCGCCGATACGTGTAGACATGGGTAAAGAGTAGTTTTTCGAGCGACTTTATGAGGGGTGAATCAGGCCTAACTCTGTTCGCTTATAGGTGAAATGCCACGACGTGGATCGCGTAGCTCTTTAACTCCAGGTACTAAGAGCACTAAGTAACAGATAGCGATGTGGAAGAAGATTGCACCAAGCAGGAAGTTTTTCTCACCGAGCAGGAGAACTGCCGGACCTACCAGAGCCATACCAATCGGCATCAGCCCGCCAGATCCGACCATATCGATACTAAAGACTCGGCCTTGCATCTCTTGTGGAATCTCGCGTTGCACTGCAGTAACCCAGTACGCCTCCCAACCACCAATCGAAAGACCGGCGATAAAGTAGCCAACAATTACAAATGTTTCATTAATCGGAAATGCAAGTACCAGCGGAGCAACGGCAAAGAGCCCCCACAGCGAAATTGCAACAAGACCAGGTTTCTTTGTCTGGAACTTGATGGCAGCTATCGCACTGAGTGCACCACCGAGACTGAACATGGCGGCTGAAATTGCAAAGACAGAATTGGTATGAAACTCACGTCGAGTGATTACGGGAAGTAATACTGATTCTGCTGCAACGATGACCATCAATTGGAAAGATGCCATTGCGATAGAGGCCGCAATCCATTTAATCTCCCACACCAATTTGAAGCCTTCGCGAAGTTCAAATAAGAAAGTGGGCTTTGCTTCGAGGGTTTCTGAGCGCGGAGGTTCTTTGATCTCAAATATCAGAGAGGTTGCGATGAGGAAAGAAGCTCCGATAAGGGCGAAGGTCCAATCGGCTCCGATTGTTGCAATCGCTAATCCACCCAGACCTGGTCCGATAATGTTTCCAACTTTGGCAACAATACCTTTTGCGACATTTCCGGCTGGAAGTAAATGATCAGGTAGCAAACTAGGAACGATTGCAGAGCCAGCAGGAGCACCGAATGAGTCACCTAGCCCCATCAGAAATACCAACAACCCGATTGCCCAGAGCGGCAGATTTGTTGCAGAGACGAAAACTAAAATAAGGCATAGTCCGGCACGGAATGAATCTGCGCTAATCATGATCCATTTACGAGGTAAGCGATCTGCCCATACTCCACCGATTAACATGAAGATGGTTCCGGCAGCTACTCGTGCCGCCAAGATGAGACCAAGCGCAGAAGCGCTCCCGCCTTTATCAAGCACGGTGACCGCAAGTGCAATCGGAAACGCTGATGCCCCTAGAACAAAGATGAGCCCAGAGAGAAAGAAGCGCCGGTAGCCCTTATATGAAAAGAGAGCGCCGGGTTCGAAATATTTCTTCAACATTTCTAGACCGACGCCCCTTTAGTGAAAATTAATTACGCGACAGGTTTTGCCTTTCGTGATGCCATAACCTTATCGATAATTCCATACTCAACTGCTTCAACTGCAGTAAGAATCTTGTCGCGTTCGATATCTTTTTCAATCTCTTCGACAGTTTTATTAGAGTGCTTGGCAAGCATTGTTTCGAGCAAACCACGCATGCGCATGATTTCGCGTGCCTGGATTTCGATATCTGATGCCTGTCCCCCACCTTCAGATGAAGGTTGGTGGATAAGGATTCGTGAGTGTTCCAGACCGTAACGCTTGCCCTTGGTGCCACCCGCAAGGATGATCGCGGCAGCTGATGCTGCTTGTCCGAGGCAGATTGTGGTGATGTCGGGGCGAACAAATTGCATCGTGTCATAGATCGCGGTGAGCGCTGTAAATGAGCCACCAGGTGAGTTGATATAAATCGAGATATCGCGATCTGGATCCATGGATTCAAGGGTGAGAAGCTGTGCCATGACATCGTTTGCAACGGTGTCATCGATTGCCTGACCTAAGAAGATGATGCGCTCTTCGAATAATTTTGTATAAGGATCGAGGCGCTTATATCCGTATGCGGTCTTCTCTTCGATTGTTGGAAGAACGTAGCGGTTTGTAATTTCCTGAATGTGCTTCATTACTTCTTACCTCCCGCGATACTCGCTTCATTTGTTGCAATGTGATCGATAAATCCATAGGCAAGAGCGTCCTTGGCATTGAACCAGTTGTCGCGATCGGAATCTGCGATGATCTTTTCAAGCGGTTGGCCGGTGTGCTTGGCATTGAGTTCAGACATTGTCTGCTTGGTAATTGCCATCTGTTCTGCCTGGATACGAATATCAGTTGCTGTTCCACCGATGCCACCAAGTGGTTGGTGCATCAAGATGCGTGCGTGTGGTGTTGCGTAACGTTTTCCGGGAGCACCAGCTGTGAGTAAGAACTGACCCATTGATGCAGCCATTCCCATTGCAACAGTTGCTACATCGTTCTTGATGTAATGCATGGTGTCGTAGATAGCCATACCTGCTGTGACTGAACCACCAGGTGAGTTGATATAAAGGTAGATATCTTTTTCAGGATCTTCAGCAGCGAGAAGGAGCATCTGCGCACAGATTGCGTTTGCCATTTCATCGCGGACTTCGCCTGCTAGAAAGATGATGCGTTCGCGGAGCAAACGGCTATAAATCTGATCACCTAGTCCCATTAGTTCTGAACCAGCTGAGCGGGCAACTGTTGTGTTGTCCTGTGGGTTATTAAAATCCACGAGTCATCCTTCCGATCGTTTTACTTGTAGTGACCTTAACAATTGCAGACGCAAAATGCTTCCCAAATTGGTCAGAATGCCCCTAAATCGGGCGATGTTCGCTTACGGCTAAAGAAAGTTATTCAGCTGCAGGTTCAGATGGCGCATCTTGAGCGATTCCGTCTTGTTGAGGACGAAGCGCTTCGAGATCGACCTTATTACCCGATTTATCGACAACTGAGACGCGAGCAAGAACTGATGCAAGTGCCTTAGCGCGAGTAACTTCTGCAACTACCTGGTTAATCTGACCGGCCTTCTGAAGTTCTTGTGCAAATTGTTCTGGGCCCATTCCGTAGCGCTGTGACATACGAATGAGGTACTCAGTTAACTCAATTTCATTAACCTGAACATCTTCAGCTTTTACGATTGAATCAAAGAGGAAATCAGATTTGATTGATGCACGAACCTGGCCATCTACTTCAGCGCGGTGCTCTGCATCTTCCATACGGCCTTCGCCCTCGAGGTGATCGTTGACTTCTTCAAGCACAATGTCATCAGGAACAGGAATATCAAGATCTGCGAGCAGCTTCTCAACCAGAAGATCGCGTGCTTCTGCGCCTTGCTCCATCTTCTTAACGCGGCTGAGGCGCTCGGTGAAATCTGCGCGGAGTTCGGCAACAGTGTCGAATTCAGAGGCAAGCTTTGCAAAGGAATCATCGAGGGCAGGAAGCTCGCGCTCTTTCACTGCCTTCACAACGATATCGATATCGCCAGTTTCGCCATCTTTCTGACCAACGAGCTGAGATGTAAATGTCTTGGTATCTCCAGCGCTCATACCAAGAAGCGCCTCGTCGAGATTATCAATCATCTTATTTGAGCCGACTTCATAGGAAATTTCGTTCGCTTTTCCACCATCTACTTCAGCGCCATCGATGCGAGCCGTGAGATCGATTGTGACGAAGTCGCCGTTTGCAGCTGCGCGCTCGACGGTATTGAGAGTTCCGAAGCGAGCGCGGAGTTCGTCAATCTGCTCGTCAATATCCTTGTCGGTGACTGCAACATCTTCGACTGTAATTGTGATCTTTGAGAAATCTGGAAGTGTGACATCTGGACGAACATTGACTTCGACTGAGAAAGAAAGCTTCTCATGATCGACATAATCAATGGCATCGACAGTTGGGCGACCAACGGTTAAAACATCGTTTTCGCGAGCTGCCGCAACATAGAAATCTTGGATAGCAACATTAATTGCCTCGTCCATAACAGTGCCGCGGCCAACGCGCTGATCGATCATCGCATTTGGAACTTTGCCTTTACGGAAGCCTGGGATATTTACAGTAGATGCAACCTTCTTATATGCAGCATCTACATATTGACCGAGCTCTGCATAAGGAACATTGACATCTAGACGAACGCGAGTTGGCGATAATGTCTCGAGAGTGCTCTTCACGAAGTGCTCCTTGTAGTTTGCATTGATTAAGCGAAAGCTTTAAAGAAATCTGGTCGGGGCGGGGAGATTCGAACTCCCGATCTCCTGCTCCCAAAGCAGGCGCGCTAGCCACTACGCTACGCCCCGAGGCGCAGACGGAAGTCTAGAGTAATTTTTTACTCTCGCTTACACACCCTGTACGCTCAACCTCCGCACCACTTGCGGGTGTAGCTCAATGGTAGAGCCCCAGCCTTCCAAGCTGGCCATGCCGGTTCGATCCCGGTCACCCGCTCCAGTTATTTA
>JBAXLF010000059.1:0-3798 GCA_037134955.1 Actinomycetota bacterium
CCACGTCCTGGTAATAATCCATTCTCAACGGGTGGCGCAGTTCCGCGTCCACCACAACGTCCAGCAGGAACGGGAGCACCTCGTCCAGGTATGGCAGGAGCGCGACCTGGTTCTGTTCGTCCAGGTTTTGCAGCACGTCCTGGTGCGCCACGACCAGCAGGTGCTGGAACTGGAACAGGAAATTACCCACCACGTACAGGTGGAGCACCAACATCGTCAGGTCCATATCGCTCCCAAGGTGCAACTGGTGGCGCACCAGGTGGTGCAGCAGGTGGCGCACAGCGTCCAGGTGGTGGCGGACCCAATCGCGGCCCAGGTCGTGGCGGTACTGCTGGTGCATTTGGAAAGAATGCAAGTAAATCTTCAAAGCGTAAGCAGAAGTCTCGTAAGGCGCTGCGCGAAGAGTTCGACAATATGCAGGCACCACAACTTGGTGGTGCAGTTATTCCTCACGGAGATGGCAAGACAAAGATTCGTATGCGCCGTGGTGCATCGCTGGCAGACTTCGCCGAAAAGATTGGTGCAGATCCAGCAGCGTTAGTGTCAGCGCTATTCCACCTTGGTGAAATGGTCACAGCAACACAATCAGTTGATGCCGATACCTTTGAAATTCTTGGTGCGCAGCTCAAGTACCAGATTGAAATCGTTTCTCCAGAAGATGAAGATCGTGAACTTCTACAGGACTTCGATATCGATTTAGCGCAAGAAGTTGCAGACCTTAACCCTGAAGATCTCGTTGCCCGCCCACCCGTAGTTACTGTTATGGGCCACGTCGATCACGGTAAGACTTCTCTCCTCGATGCAATTCGCAAGACGGAAGTTATTAAGGGCGAAGCAGGTGGAATTACTCAGCACATCGGTGCTTACCAAATTCACCACGATCACGATGGCGTTAATCGCGCAATCACCTTTATCGACACTCCAGGTCACGAAGCATTTACTGCAATGCGTGCGCGTGGTGCAAAGGTCACAGATATTGCAGTGCTTGTAGTTGCTGCCGATGACGGCATCATGCCTCAGACAATTGAAGCGCTGAATCACGCTCAAGCTGCTGATGTGCCAATCGTTGTTGCAGTCAACAAGATTGATAAGGAAGGCGCCAACCCAGATAAGGTCCGCCAGCAATTAACCGAGTACAACTTGATCGCTGAGGAGTACGGCGGAGACACAATCTTCGTAAACGTCTCTGCAAAGAAGGGCGAGGGCGTTGATGCGCTCATCGATTCCATCTTGCTAACAGCTGATGCTGCAATTGATCTTCGTGCAATCGCTGCCGATGATGCTCGTGGTGTTGCTATTGAAGCTCACCTCGATCGTGGTCGCGGTCCTGTGGCAACAGTGCTTGTCCAGCGCGGAACTCTTAAAGTCGGAGATGCAATTGTTGCCGGCGGATCATTCGGTCGCGTGCGTGCAATGCTCGATGAACACGGTGAAAATGTTGAAGAGGCAGGTCCATCACGTCCTGTTCAGGTTCTCGGATTCACTTCCGTTCCAAATGCGGGAGATACCTTCCTCGTTGCAGAAGATGACCGCACCGCTCGTCAGATCGCCGAAAAGCGTCAGGCAGCAGAACGTAATGCGCAATTGGCAAAGGCTCGCAAGAAGGTTTCACTTGAAGACTTCATGGAGCAGTCCAAGATCTCAACTCTTAACCTCATCCTCAAGGGTGACGTTTCAGGTTCTGTTGAAGCACTCGAAGATGCACTCATGCAGCTCGATGTCGGAGCAGAAGTTGATCTTCGCGTTATCCACCGCGGCGTAGGTGCAATTACCAAGAGCGATATCACTCTTGCATCAGCATCAACTGCAGTTGTGATTGGCTTCAACGTGAAGCCTGAACCACAGACTGCTATCTACGCAGATCAAGAAGGCGTCGAAGTTCGTTTCTACTCAGTTATCTACAACGCCATTGAAGAGATTGAACTCTCTCTTAAGGGTCTCCTCAAGCCAGAGTACGAAGAAGTCGTACTGGGTAATGCCGAAGTACGCGATCTCTTCAAATCATCAAAGGTCGGAACCATTGCAGGTTCGATTGTTCTCGACGGAGTTATTCGTCGAAATGCAAAGGGACGCGTTATGCGTGGCGGGGAAATCCTCGCCGCCGATGTCACCATCGAATCTCTCAAGCGCTTTAAAGATGATGCAACTGAAGTCAAAGAAGGCTTTGAGTGCGGTATCGGCGTAGGTAAGGGCGCAGACCTTCAAGTGGGAGACATCATTCAGGTCTTCGAGATGCGTGAGAAGAAGCGCGCGTAACCAGAATCGAGATATGAGAAGTGGGAAATTCACACCGCAGCCACAAGGTTGCAGATCGCATCAAGGTAGTAGTGGCACAGCTGCTTGAGACAAAGATTAAAGATCCGCGTCTTGGCTTTGTCACTGTTACCGATGCGCGCGTTACTGGCGATCTCCAGAACGCCTCAATCTTCTACACAGTTCTTGGTGGCGAAGATGAGCGCACTGCCACAGCTGCGGCTCTCGAATCTGCAAAGGGCGTTATCCGTAGCGCGGTTGGTAAAGATTTAGGAACTCGAATTACTCCTTCACTTGAATTTATCCTGGATGGACTTCCAGAATCTGCGCAAGCGCTCGATACCTTGCTCGAACGAGTGCACCAACTTGATGCAGAAGTTGCCAAAGCGCGTGAAAATGCCAAGCCTGTTGTGGAAGATGCCTATAAAGTCCCGCGCGTTAAAATCGAAGAATGAGTGACGGCTTTCTAGTAGTCGACAAAGCTGGCGGAATGACCAGCCACGATGTTGTCGCTGTTGGACGTAAAGCTCTTGGAACACGCAAAGTAGGACATGCCGGGACACTCGACCCTATGGCGACAGGAATCCTTGTTCTTGGATTTGGAAATGGCACACGTTTGCTGCAGTACATCACCGATGGCGATAAGTCGTATGTAGCTACCGTTGTCTTGGGCGCATCAACTGTTACCGATGATCAAGAAGGTGAAGTCCTCGCTTCTACAGATGCGTCGCAGGTTTCAGATGCTGATATTGAAAAGTTTCTTGGTCAGATGATAGGCACCATTGCACAGCGTCCTTCATCTGTATCTGCAGTAAAAGTTGGGGGAGAACGCGCCTACGATCGAGTCCGTGCCGGTGAAACTTTTGAACTTGAAGCACGCCAGGTAACAATTACCCAGCTCGATATTCGAGCGATTCGCCATCTCGAGGTAACCACTGAAGTTGATATCGAAGTCACCTGTTCTGCCGGCACATTTATCCGCGCTATCGCTCGCGACTTAGGTGATCGGTTACAGGTTGGGGGATACCTCAGCGCACTTCGCCGTACTCGGGTTGCAGGTTTTACAGAGAGAGACGCCGTCTCCTTTGAAGATCTGAAGGCTCAGAAATTCACACCACTGGCGCTAGCGGATGTAGCGCGAACTACCTTCACTCCACGCGAACTTACTCTAGAAGAGGTACAAGAACTTTCTTTTGGAAGACCGCTGAGTGAAAATGGAAATACTGTAATTAATGCAGCGCTTTCTCCAGATAATCGCCTCATTGCTCTCTTAAAAGATGAAGGCGGTAAAGCCAAGCCGATTGCAGTTTTTGCGGCAGCGAACTAGGTAGGGCAGGATTCACCTATGAGCGAGACCAGCGTCGTATTAATCGGCGTCTTTGATGGCGTCCATAAGGGACATCAAGTCTTGCTCAATCGCGCAAAAGAGATTGCAGATGGAAGATCCATCATCGCCCTTACCTTTGACCCTCATCCCACAACGGTATTTGCGCCTGATAAAGCGCCAACCATGCTCACAACTCTGGCTGATCGGGTTGAACTATT
>JBAXLF010000060.1:0-3603 GCA_037134955.1 Actinomycetota bacterium
GCAGCTGCAGCTGCACCAAGTGCGCCCATCAAACCTCTACGGGTAAGGGTTAAATCATCTAAAGGACGATCTGCTTCGTCCCAATTATTTTGAACTGAATCATTCTCATGAGAATGATCGTGTGAATGACCTTCGCACATGGTGTTGACCTTTCTGAGTAGGTGCCGGAAAGGTAACGAAGGCAGATTATCTTCACGCCAACACGGTGCGAAGATTCAGTGAATAGCGAATATTACGAAAGTGAACTTCGGGTAAATGAGTTCTCGAATTTATGCGTGGGATCGAGAGCCTCAACTAGGGCTTTAAATTCCCCGAGCTTTGGGTAGACGCTTTTCAGGTATTCGGCATCTGCTGTAAATACTTTGCCCCAGTGCGGACGATAATTAAATGGACGAAGCGCAGCCTCTACCTTTTCAATGACCGGGTAAATCGCATCGGTTTTTTTCCATGTGAAGTGGATTGCCAAGGTATCTCTTTCGAATGCTCCGCTGAGCCAGAGGTTATCTGCAGCGATTGTTCGAAGTTCTGTAATCCAAAGAAGCGGTGTTATCTCTGCGCCAAGTTGTACGACTGCCTCGATCGCAGCTGAGGCATCTTTGCGGTCAATGAAGAATTCGCTCTGAATCTCTTCACCAACGCTAGGTGTGAATTCAAGTTTGAAGTGAGAAAGTCGATCGTGCCAATCCCCTGCCACACCAAGTTGTTCAGTGCAAGCAACTGGATCTACCGATGGAATCGGGTGGTATTTCTTATCTGCCTTTGTACTTCCGCCAACGCTTTCAGGAATTACTTCATTGTCGCGGAATTTGCACCAGAGGTTGCCAACTTGGGCGCTACTCCAATCCGTGAAGTAACTTACGCTATATGCAGTTCCCATGATTTGATCGAAGTTGCGCTGTAGGACATCTAAAGGAATCTCTGGATAAATTACTTGGCGGATTTCATAGGTTCGTTCGATTTTCAACTCATATTGATAAACAATTCCACCCAGGCCGAGGCCAACAACGAGTGCGTTAAATGCTGGGTTAGTTCGGTCGATACGTCGAAGTTCGCCTTCAGCAGTGACTAGATCGAGTGAGAGAACTTGATTAGCAAGGTTTTGATTCTTAATACCTGAACCGTGTGTGCCGGTAGAGATAGAGCCTGCGATAGAGATGTGTGGCAGCGATGCCATATTGCTCAGCGCCCAACCTTGAGCGTGAAGTATTGGCGCTAATTCGCCATAGGTAACTCCCGCAGCTACAAGTACGGATTTCTTCGCTGGATCCACGGTCATGGCTTTGGGCATCTGAGAAAGGTTGATTGCATAGCTACTTGTATTGGCAATCTCGTTGAAGCAGTGTGCGGTACCGCGCGCGCGGATTTTCTGGTTTGTGCGAACTAACTTTTGTAACTCGGCAAGAGATTCTGGCTGCAAGTAAGCGCGGTCATTGAAATCAACGTTCTTGCTCCAGTTCTGCATTACTTACTCAGACCAGAACATGATGGCTTTGGGCCACCGTTGGGATTGCCGTAACGGTGATAGGTAATTGCGACAGATTGTTCGATAAGCCAACGAGGGGTTTCGATATCTCCGCGCTGTGCAATGGGGCGATGATCGACCGAGATACCTTTCTGAAGCTCTTCCAGAATTGGTGGCTTACTCGATGCAAGCCAACGCACACGTGCGTACTTCTCTTTGACATCAGCAAGGTCGGTAGTGAAGATGACCTTTGCCCCAGTTGTCTCAGAGATATGGTGAATCAAAGACTTCTCGGCTTGCGTTGTTGATTCATCAACGACGACAACAATCGGTGCGATGTAATGGCGGTAGCGCTGGAAATTCTTTTCAACGATGAGCCCGCTACGGTCGATCGCTTGTGAACCGACCTTCGCCCACCACGTATTGACGCCGAATATTGCAGCTTCCGGGTTTGTAACTCGTGGCCAATTACGAAGTGTATTGACGTAGTTAAGTCCACCAGCTTTCGCATTCGGACCGACAGCAGAGCGCTTCCATCCGCCAAATGGTTGGCGATTTACAATTGCGCCAGTAATTCCGCGGTTTACATAGAGATTTCCCGCTTCGATGCGATTGATCCACTCTTCGCACTCTTTCTCATCGAGAGATTGAATACCTGCAGTAAGACCAAAATCTGTTTCGTTCTGCCAATTGATTGCCGTATCAAAATCAGGTGCTTCAATGATTGCAAGAACGGGACCAAACCATTCATTGCGATGAGACCACGACTTTGCTTGCACACCAATCTTTACACCCGGACGCCACATCAAGCCTGCGTTATCAATCTGCTGTGGTTCGACCAACCAACTTTCACCAGCGTCTAGTTGAGTCAATGCGCGAATAAGTGCGTTCTCAGATGGACGAATGATTGGTCCAACAGTTGTTGAGAAATCCCAGCCGGCCCCAACATGCAGCGATTCGACAGCATCTTTGAGTTGGCGAATGAAGGAAGGGTTGTTATAGATAGTGGTATCAACAATTGCAATTGAGGCCGCTGAACATTTCTGTCCAGCGTGGCCAAATGCAGATTGCACCAAATCTTTTACAGCAGCATCGATATCTGCACATGCGGTGATAAGAACAGCGTTCTTTCCGCTTGTCTCTGCCATCAAATTAATTTCTGGGCGCCATGACGTGAAGAGAGATGCGGTATCGAATGAACCAGTAAGAATCAGGCCATCGATTCCTAAATGAGTAACTAGATATTTCCCGTTCTCATCATCGCGCATTGGTAAGAATTGCAGAACATCTTGCGGGACTCCGCCGGCCCACAGATGGCTGACTATTTCCCATGCTGTTGCGACAGTCTCAGGCGCTGGTTTGAGAATTACTGTGTTGCCTGCGGCAAGGGCTGCACATACACCGCCCATAGGAATTGCATAAGGAAAGTTCCACGGTGGAACTACCAGGATTGTGCCAAGTGGTGTTGATTCTCCAAAGTTCTGTGCAGTTGTTGCGTAGAAACGCGCAAAGTCGATTGCTTCTGCTACTTCCGGATCTGCTTCGGCAACAGTCTTACCGGCATCTCGTGACATCACGGCAATGGTTTCAGTTGTCGCCTTCGCCATGACATCGGCAGCCTTGAAGAGAATATCTGTACGCTCTTGAATCGATAGTGCGCTCCATTTATCTTGAGCTTTTTTAGCTGTCGCTATCGCGGCATCGACATCCTTGGCCGAACCAACTGAGTAGTGATACCAAACTTTTCCATTATCAGATGGGTCAGTCCCTGCCTCTTGCTCCTTGGTAAAGACCTCTTTCCCGTTAATAACAAGTGGAATCTCTTGATCTGCAATCGCTCGAACTTTCTTAATTGCCTTTGTAACCGCGTTGATAAATTTTGGTTCGGTGGGATCGGCATTTGCCTCATTGTGAAATATCTGGCCCGTCAATTGCCCATGGTTTATATGGCGCAGAGATTCAGTGGTAATTGTGTGACGCTCTGCGATTGACTTAAGGAAGCGATCTTCTTGCTCTTTAAACTTCTTAGGGTTCTTTGAAATCTCAAATGCCGCTTTTAAGTAATTCTCATCTGATGTATTTTCATCGAGGCGGCGCACCAGATATGCAACAGCGGCAGCGAAATCATCTTTACGAGTAAC
>JBAXLF010000061.1:0-3050 GCA_037134955.1 Actinomycetota bacterium
ATATCGAGCGCGAACTCGGCGCACGTATCTTCCTGGGACTTCACGTGAAAGTCTCGAAAGAGTGGCAGCGCGATCCAAAACTTCTGGAAAGACTTGGGTTTACTGAGCGCTGATCCAGCCTGTTGCCAGTGCCACAAGGAGCGCTGAACCAATAGCTACACGGTAGATAATAAATGGTTTAAAGCTCTTGGTAGCGATGTATTTCATCAACCAAGCAATAACCGCATAACCGATGACAAATGCTGTCACAGTGGCGACCAAGGTTTGTGGCATTGTGTAAACCTTTACAGCGGTATCTCCGAGAGATTTCTTTAACTCATAGAGACCGCTACCGAAAACTGCAGGAAGCGCCAAGAGGAATGAGTAGCGAAGAGCTGCTTCGCGCTTGTAACCGAGGAAACGACCGAGTGCAATGGTTGCGCCTGATCGAGATACGCCAGGAATAAGTGCAAGTGATTGCGCTAGGCCGTAGAGAATTCCATCGCGCGCGTTAAGAGTTGAAAGATCTTTCTGATTCTTTCCAACACGATCTGCATAACCAAGGATTAAACCAAAGATAATCAGGGTTGAGGCGATGAGCCAGAGTGAACGAAAATTGTTGGTGATGTAATCCTGACCTAAGTAACCAAGCACAACAATCGGCAGAGTTCCAATAATAATCAGCGTTCCGAGTCGAGCTTCTGGTGAACCATCGCGCTTTAACCAAGAGCGAAGAATGTGGAGAATATCTTTTCTAAAGTAGATGAGGACTGCAAGCTCTGTTCCAATTTGTGTGATTGCGGTAAACGCTGCACCTGGATCGTTTGCGTGGGGCAGAAATGCGCCAACGATGCGAATATGGGCGCTTGATGAAATTGGTAAGAATTCGGTCAGGCCTTGGACAATTCCTAAGAAGAGAGCTTCAATCATGGCGCAATTATGGCTGAATAGATGCCTTTTCAGGTTTGCGGCTCGCGAAGTAAGAACCAATCAATACAAGCGGAAGTCCAAGAATTATTCCGGTAGTGAGTGGTTCGTTGAGAATAATGACCCCCAATACAACCGCACAGGCAGTATTCAGATAAGTCACAAGTGAACCGCGCGCCACACCGATGATTGTGGCAAGTGTAAAGAAGGCGACGAAGGCAGCTCCAGTAGAGAGAACTCCCAAGCCAACAACAGCTCTGATGGCACCAGCTGAGATGTGATGCGTCGGCCATTGCACAATCGCCCACGGAAGATAGAAGAGCGCAGCCATCGCCATGGCAACAGCATTGATTGCGATTCCAGATACGTTTGGAAGAGCACCTTGCACCATCATGACTGCATATGAGTAACCGATTGAGGCGAGCAAAACCATAAAGATTGATAAGGGATCAGCAGAGCCGGTAATACTTTCAATTCCAACAACTGCAATGAGACCGATAAATCCAACAATGATTCCGAAGAGACGCTTCTTCTGCCAGACAGTTTTATCACCACGCATAGATGCAAAGATTGTTGCCCAAATCGGAACCGATGCCACAAGAAGTCCAGCAAGCCCTGAAGGTATTTTCTGTTCAGCGGTACCAATAAGGATCCAAGGACCAATCATTTCAAGAAGGGCGTAGGCGAAGACATATTTGGCACCACGCAGCGCAGCGCCGAGTTGCCCTTGCTTCATTGCTAAAGGAATAAGTATTGCTGCACCAATAGCAGTGCGCAGGCAGACAACTACGGCTGGCGTAAATCCATGTTCTGGGTTAACAGCCACTTTGATAAATAAATATGGCACGCCCCATAAGAAGCCAACGAGAATAAAGAGAAACCAGCCGCGCCGTGACATTATTTAACAAACTCCTCGTTAGGTAAGAAGAGAACCTTACTGGATTAGCTGCTTCAGTTCGCGGGCTAAGAAATCTATCGCTTGCGCTGCAGTTGGAGTTACTGCCAAATTGGTGAAGAAACCATGAATCATTCCTTCATAAACCTTATAGAGAACATCAACTCCATCGCGTTCGAGAAGTTCGGCATATTTTTCACCATCGCTGAGTAGCGGGTCATATTCGGCAGTCATGATGATTGCTGGAGCAAGCCCCTTGAAAGTCGTTGCCTGCATAGGGGCAGCGTATGGATTTCTATCATGTTCATCGCCTTGCAGGTACTGATCCCAGAACCATTGCATCGCTTGCGTTGAAAGTCCGTAGCTTGTGGCATGTTCTTTGTAAGAATGAGTGTTGAAGTTACGGTCATTGCAGGGGTAGATGAGAATCTGGAATGCAAGAGAGATTGCGTTATCTCGTGCTTTGATAGCCACTGCGGATGCAAGATTTCCTCCTGCGCTATCTCCTGCTACGCCAATCTTGCTTGCATCAATTCCGAGCGATGCACTATTTGCAATCACCCAGAGCAATGTTGCGTAGCAATCATCAAATGGAATAGGAAATGGGTGTTCCGGCGCTTTTTGATAATTAACGCTAATGATTACGGCACCACTTTGGTTTGCCAGTCGTGCAAGAGAAGCATCATAAATATCGAGAAAGTTAAGAACCCAACCTCCGCCATGAAAGTAGACAATTGCAGGTGCATCAGTCTCTGTGTGTGGTCGGTAGATACGAATAGGTAAATCAGATGTTGGGCCGGGAATAAAGCGATGAGAGATCTCATGAATATCTTCAACGGGTCCGGAAGTCACAGTCCTTCCCTGTGTATTTTGTCGGATTACATGAATTGGTGCTTCCCACACTTGCGGCAGATTGAGCGCTTCCGATCTTTTAAGAAATGCTTCGATTTCAGGTGCGAGAGCCATTGCTACCAGTTCGCAGTCTTATCGCGTAGGTCGCGATAGCGCGCAACTACATCGGGTGTATATGCAGATTGTGCAGATGTAACTGAACCAAGATTCCATAGTGGTGGATTCTCAGAACCACTTAAAGCCCATGCTGCTTGGCGAGCTGCACCATCTGCAACATATTCACCAGGTTGTGGCAAGAGAACTTCGCGACCGAAGAGAGCTGATGCAATCGTGGCTATTGCGGGATTCTTAGCTGCTCCACCAATAAGAAGAACGCGATTAATCGAAACTCCCAATT
>JBAXLF010000062.1:0-3041 GCA_037134955.1 Actinomycetota bacterium
TTCTCCGAACGTCGCGCTCTCATTCTCAAAGATTTGCAGGATCTACCCGAAGATTCCAAAGCGGAAGTAACTCGCTACCTTGATCAACCTGATCCCACGATGACTGTGATCTTTCTCCATAAAGGCGGAGTCAAAGGTAAGGCGCTACTTGATGCAATTAAGAAGATTAAGCCCGAGATCATTTCCTGCGACGCCATCAAGAAGGAGTCCGAGAAAGAAGATTTCGTGAAAGGTCTCTTTCAAGATGCGGGGCGAAAGGCAACACCTGGTGCCATCAAAGCGATGGTTGGTGCGCTCGGCAATGACCTACGCGAATTGCAATCAGCGGTTTCACAAATCTCACTCGATGCACCAGTAGGTGCCATCGATGAAGCGATGGTAGATAAGTTCCATCAAGGACGAATTGAAACCACTGGATTTGATGTTGCTGATGCAACGATTGAAGGCAACTTGCCAATTGCGCTCGTGACATTGCGCAGTGCACTTGAAACTGGCACAGATCCCGTCATGGTGACATCTGCAATCGCATCTTCGTTGCGATCATTGGCAAAGGTTTCCGGAACTAATCGCGGAACGAAATCATTTGAATTAGCTGGACAACTTGGAATGGCGCCATGGCAGATCGATAAAGCGCGTCGCCAACTACAATCGTGGACTCCACGTGGAATCGCATCTGCAGTCGAAGCGATTGCCAAGGCTGATGCCGATGTGAAGGGGGCCTCATCTGACCCCATCTTTGCGCTGGAGAAAGCCCTACAAACCATCGCTGCCGCCCGCGCCCAACGTTGATTCCAGCGTTAAATCTCGATTTTGGGCTCAACCCCCTGCGCTGATAACCTACGCGTCTGCACAAATCACCAGATTTGGCTAAAAACTAGTAAAACGGAGCAATACACGTGGCAAATATCAAGTCGCAGATTAAGCGTATTAAGACAAACGAGAAGGCATACCTTCGCAACAAGTCTGTCTCATCTTCTATCAAAACTGCTGTTCGCAAGTTCCGCGAAGCAGTTGCTAAGGGTGACGCTGCTGTAACTACCGCCGAGCTCCGCGCTGCTTCAAAGGCTCTCGATGTCGCAGTTGCTAAGGGCGTTATCCATAAGAACGCTGCTGCAAATAAGAAGTCATCAATGGCTAAGGCAGCTGCTAAAGCCGGCGTTCGTTAATTCTTCTCGAACCTTTCTAGAAACACATAAGGTAAAGGTCTCTTAAGTGCCTGCAATATCCATTGCTAAGGCGCCTCAACCGGCCGCAACTAATCCGGCGCAGATCCGTAACTTCTGCATCATCGCCCATATCGATCACGGCAAATCAACTCTTGCCGATCGCATGCTCCAAATTACCGAAGTAGTTGAAGCACGCAATATGCGCGCGCAGTATCTCGATCGCATGGATATCGAACGCGAACGTGGCATCACTATTAAATCTCAAGCCGTTCGTCTTCCCTGGCGCAGCGGTATCGATGGCCAGGAATATGTTCTCAATATGATCGATACACCAGGCCACGTCGACTTTACCTACGAAGTTTCTCGATCTCTTGCTGCCTGCGAAGGCGCGGTACTTCTCGTTGATTGCGCACAGGGAATCGAAGCGCAGACTTTGGCAAATCTCTATCTAGCAATGGAGAACAACCTCACCATTATTCCAGTGCTCAATAAGATCGATCTTCCCAACGCTCAACCTGAAAAATTTGCGGCAGAACTTGCTGGCTTGATTGGTTGCAAAGTTGAGGATGTCTTACGCGTTTCCGGTAAAACTGGCGATGGCGTTGCAGATTTACTCGATCAAATCATCGCGCAGATTCCAGCTCCTGTTGGTGATCCCGATGCACCTGCACGCGCACTGATCTTTGATTCTGTCTACGATGCCTATCGCGGCGTTGTTACCTATGTGCGCGTTGTCGATGGGCACATTAATCCCCGCGAACAGATTCAGATGTACTCAACCGGCGTTAAGCATGAAGCGCTCGAAGTAGGCGTCATTAGCCCTGAACCATTGCCATCAAAGGGTCTCGGTGTAGGTGAAGTGGGTTATTTGATTACCGGTGTGAAAGATGTTCGCCAATCACGTGTTGGTGACACCATCACTAATTTTGCGCGACCAACGAAAGATCCACTCGGTGGATATAAAGATCCGAAACCAATGGTCTTCTCTGGTTTGTTCCCACTCGATGGTGCAGATTTTCCTGTACTGCGCGATGCGCTAGAGAAGTTGCAGCTCAATGATGCCGCTCTTGTCTACGAACCTGAGAGCTCTGCAGCGCTTGGCTTCGGTTTCCGTTGTGGCTTCTTAGGTCTGCTGCATATGGAGATCGTGCGCGAAAGATTAGAGCGGGAAGCAAAGCTCAACTTGATTTCAACTGCACCGAACGTGGTCTATCGCGTCACAATGGAAGATGGCAAAGAGTTTATTGTTACCAATCCATCTGAATTTCCGGACGGCAAGATCAATAGCGTGAAAGAGCCAATCGTAAAATCAACGATTCTGGCGCCTGCCGAATTTATCGGAACCATTATGGAGCTCTGCCAAGAGCGCCGCGGTGTCATGTTAGGTATGGATTACATCTCCGAAGATCGCGTAGAAATTCGTTACACCTTGCCACTTGCCGAAATCGTCTTCGACTTCTTTGATCAACTCAAGAGCCGCACACGTGGTTATGCATCTCTTGATTATGAAGAGATGGGCGATGAAGAAGGCAATCTGGTTAAGGTCGATATCTTGCTGCAAGGCGAAGCAGTCGATGCCTTTAGCGCCATCGTTCACCGCGATAAGGCGTACTCATATGGCGTCATGATGACCGGCAAGCTACGCGAACTCATTCCGCGCCAACAATTTGAAGTTCCTATTCAGGCCGCCATCGGTTCACGCATCATTGCTCGCGAATCAATTCGGGCTATCCGTAAGGATGTTCTTGCAAAGTGTTACGGCGGAGATATCTCTCGTAAGCGCAAACTTCTCGAGAAGCAGAAGGAAGGTAAGAAGCGCATGAAGATGGTGGGACGCGTTGAAGTTCCACAAGAAGCCTTCGTTGCCGCCCTTGC
>JBAXLF010000063.1:0-2844 GCA_037134955.1 Actinomycetota bacterium
ATGGTGCGCGCTGGCGGGGTGGCCTTGGTGGGCGTTGCTACAGACATGCTCGAATCTTGTATCTAACTGCTGGATAAAGAAAGGCAGGTAGATGAACGGAAGGTGAACGCATACTGAATTTCACTCGGCTCAGGCGTGCCCCTTAAGGTGAGCGCATGGCTACCGAACTCCCCCACCTAATCTGGATTGATTGCGAGATGACGGGCTTAAACCTTGCCACCGATGCCCTGGTTGAGATCGCAGTTCTTGTCACCGACTCAGAGCTCAATGTGATCGGTGACGGTGTTGATGTGGTCATCCATGCAACAGATGGCCAACTTGCATCGATGAATGACTTTGTTCGCGAGATGCACACAACATCCGGCTTGATTACAGAAATCCCACACGGTATTTCGATGTCAGAAGCCGAAGAGCAGATACTTACTTATCTGCAATCTGCAGGAACTGAACCAGGTAAGTCACCATTGGCAGGCAATTCAGTATCGGTCGATCGCAGCTTCATTGCGCGTGACATGCTGAAGTTAAATGAGTACCTGCATTACCGCACCATCGATGTCTCATCGATTAAAGAGCTCGCACGGCGCTGGCATCCCAAGACCTACTTCGCCGCCCCAGCCAAGACCGGCAACCACCGCGCACTTGGCGATATTCGCGATTCAATCGCTGAATTGGCGTATTACCGCCAATCAATCTTCATCGACCCAGCTAACAATTCGACCTCTGAACAACCGAACGGGTAAAGTAGCCCCTGCACAGCACATGGTGGGCGTAGCTCAGCTGGTAGAGCACTCGGTTGTGGTCCGAGATGTCGCGGGTTCGAGCCCCGTCGTTCACCCCAAGTTTTCCCCGATCCTGAAACACCTAGTAATAGAGAGTCGGTTCGCATGATCTTCGACGTTGTTGTTGAAATCCCAGCTGGTTCACGAAATAAGTACGAGATCCATCACGAGACTGGCGAAGTACGTCTCGACCGTATGCTCTTTACCGCAACTCGTTTTCCCCATGACTATGGATTTGTAAAGAACACACTCTCTAACGATGGCGATCCCATCGATGCGCTGATCATGCTCGATGAGCCAACTTTCCCAGGCTGCGTAGTTTCCTGTCGCGTTATCGGAATGTTTCGCATGACCGATGAAAAAGGTGGCGACGACAAACTCTTGTGCGTTGCAGCCGGTGATATTCGCAAGAACAATCTCAAAGATTTATCCGATGTTCCTTCGTACGAACTCGATGAAATTAAGCACTTCTTTGAGGTCTACAAGACTCTCGAACCAGGTAAAGAAGTACACGGTGGAGACTGGGTAGGCCGCGCCGAAGCAGAAGCCGAAATCAATGCATCATATGCGCGCTTTAAGGACACTCATTAAGAATGCAGGCGATCAATAGCGGAGATACAGCTTGGGTTTTAGCAAGCGGTGCGCTCGTTCTCTTTATGACACCAGGCTTGGCAATTTTTTACGGCGGTATGGTCCGCGCCAAGTCAGCGCTCAACATGATGATGATGTCTTTTTCCGCAATCGGCATCACCACAATTATCTGGGTTCTCTACGGTTACTCACTCGCCTTTGGTAAATCACATGGCGGCATCATCGGTGGATTCGACCACCTAGGGCTTGCCTCCACCTTGGATCAAGTAACTGGTCCAGAAGGACATCAAATTCCAGTCCTTGCCTTTGCGATGTTCCAACTTACCTTTGCGGTTATTACCGTTGCGCTACTTTCGGGTGCAATCGCAGACCGCGCCAAGTTTGGATCATGGGTGCTCTTCGTCGGCGTGTGGATCACACTTGTGTATCTACCGGTTGCACATTGGGCCTTTGCGTCACAATCTGGCACCGGCGGATGGATAGTCGACAAAGTTAAAGCACTCGATTTTGCTGGCGGCACCGTTGTTGAAATTAACTCAGGCGCTGCAGCCCTCGCTCTCGCAATTGTTCTCGGAAAGCGCGATGGCTTTAAACGCGATCCCATGCGCCCACACAACATGCCGCTGGTATTACTAGGCGCTGGAATGCTCTGGTTCGGTTGGTTTGGATTTAATGCAGGATCTGCTCTCTCTGCTGGTTCTCTTGCTGCAACAGCCATGATCAACACTCAAATCGCAACTGCTGCAGCTGCAATCACATGGATGGCGTATGAGAAGAAGCGCGATGGCAAAGCAACAACACTAGGTGTTGCATCTGGTGCAGTTGCTGGCGCTGTTGCAATTACCCCAGCGTGTGGATTTATCAATCCCCTTGGCGCTTTAATCCTCGGACTTATCGCAGGTGTTGTATCTGCATGGGCAGTAACTCGCAAATATAAATTTGGCTATGACGATTCACTCGATGTTGTTGGCGTTCATGGCGTCGGTGGAATTCTCGGAATGCTCGCTATTGGATTTATAGCTACAGTGACCGCAAATGAAGCTGGTGCTAACGGCCTCTTCTTCCATGGCGGTACAACTCAACTTGGACGTCAGGTAATTGCACTAGTAGTGGTAGCTCTCTTCTCATTTGCCGCAACCTGGATCGTCGCAACTGTAATCCAGAAGACAATTGGATTCCGCGTCTATCGCGATGACGAACTCAATGGCCTTGATACAACTTTCCATGCTGAATCTGCCTACGACATCACCGGAAATTCCAACCGCTACTAGTATTGAATTAAGAGAAAAGAGATAGCAATGAAGCTCATCACCGCGATCGTAAAGCCCGCAAAGGTCGACGACATCAAGGTCGCCCTGCAGGCCGCAGGAGTTGCTGGTATGACTGTCTCTGAAACTCGCGGCTTTGGTCGCCAGAAGGGCCACACCGAGATCTATCGCGGCGCCGAATACACCGTTGATTTCATTCCCAAGGT
>JBAXLF010000064.1:0-2546 GCA_037134955.1 Actinomycetota bacterium
CCTGAAGATTCAATTGCAATCACTGAAGAGACATTTGGGCCAACGATTGCCATCAATCGCGTGAAGAATATGGCTGAAGCAATCACTCTTTCCAATGCATCAAAGTATGGACTGGGCGCATCAATCTGGTCGAAGCGCCGTGGTAAGCAGATTGCTTCTCAACTGCATACCGGAATGGTCTCGGTTAACTCTGTAATTGCCTTCGCTGCAGTGGACTCAGTGCCTTTCGGTGGCGTGAAAGATAGCGGTTATGGTCGTATTCACGGTCCTGAAGGAATCTTGGAATTTACATATCCTCGTACAGTTGTTCGTGCGCGATTCCAATTACCTATCGCATTTACAAGTTTTCGACGTACAGCTGGCAATGACAAGTTAATCGTTGCAGTTACCAAGTTACTTAAAGGTCGATTTAGTTAATTAATAACGGGGCGCATTACGTGTGCGCTCTGTACGAGGTCCACGATTATTGCGCTTGGTCCAACATGCGTTATGCCAGTGACGACGGTTATCCTCATCGCCATCAAGCCATGCAACGGTATGCGGTGTAGCCATAGGAATAACCTGATCGCAACCAGGACAGCGATATGGTTTATTGGCAGCCGATCCAGTTAATTTGCGGACAATCCATAAACCATTCTCATCTTCTTCAAAACTTTGATTAGATGGATTGAGTGGTCGCTCATCATCGCTATTTTTTGGCCTACGATTTTTGGGATAATTCTTACGCGGGCTCATGGCGCTATTTTCTCGCACTTTCTCTCGGTAAGTGACAAGATGACCATATGAGCAAGGTCATCAGCGTTTCGGGGCTACGTAAGAGTTATGGCTCAAATTCCGCTGTTGCCGGCCTCGATTTAGAGATTGAGCAGGGCGAAATCTTCGCACTCCTTGGTCCTAATGGAGCTGGCAAGACCACCACCGTCGAGATCCTCGAAGGTTTCCGCGACCGAGATGCCGGCCAGGTACGAGTTCTCGACTTTGATCCAGCAACTAAAGGCAGCGCCGGCCAACGGTGGCGCGATCGCATCGGCATTGTTCTGCAATCAACGCAAGATGCAGGCGACCTTACCGTGTATGAATCTGTCTCGCACTTTGCAACATACTATGAAAATCCAAAAGATCCACGCGAGGTAATCGAACTTGTTGGATTGACCGAGAAGTCTGACGCTCTGGGACGCACCTTATCTGGCGGACAACGGCGCAGACTCGATGTCGCATTGGGAATTATTGGTAACCCGGAACTCATCTTCCTTGATGAACCCACAACAGGTTTTGATCCCGAAGCGCGGCGTGCTTTCTGGCAACTCATTCGTAAGCTGCGCGATGAAGGTGCAACTATTTTATTAACAACGCATTACCTCGATGAAGCAGAAGCCCTGGCAGATCGCGTTGCAGTAATCAATCGTGGCCAGATTATTGAAATTTCGACCCCTGACCAGTTAGGTGGGCGCGCTACCTCACTCGCTACAGTCTCGTGGCGTGATGGCGTAGAGATTCGCACTGAGAAATCAGCAAACCCAACTGCGCTAGTCAATTCGCTTTCGCAACAATTTGGTGGAGAAATTCCCGAACTTAATGTGCGCCGAGCATCTCTGGAAGATATCTATCTCGAAATGATTGGTGGTTCTCTTGAGTAAGCCAACTGCACTCTCGATTGGTATCCAACGTGGACGTCTTGAGATCAAACAATTTATCCGCCAGCGTGAATCAGTGGTCTTCACCATGCTCTTTCCGCTGATCTTGCTCGCTATCTTCGGTTCGGTCTTCTCAAATTCGATCGCCAAAGGTGTGACTTTTAGCCAATACTTTGTCGCCGGCATGATTGCTTCAGGAATGGTTAATACTGGATTTCAACAACTGGCCATCATGATTCCGATGGAACGTGAATTCGGAACCTTGAAGCGCTTACGAGGTACGCCGATGCCAGCCAGTAGTTACTTCATCGGCAAGGCGATACTCGTAACCCTCAGCATGATTGTGCAGGTCTTCTTACTTCTTGCAGCCGGGGTCATCTTCTTTGGGGTAAATCTGCCAACTACTGCACAAAAATGGCTGTTGCTTGCTGCACTACTCATTCTCGGTAGCGCATGTTCGACAGTTCTTGGAATCGCATTCTCTAATGTTCCCAAGAGCGGACGAGGTGCATCGGCTGTAGTTTCACCAGTTGTCATTGTGCTGCAATTCTTTAGCGGCGTCTTCTTCGTCTTCACGCAACTGCCCCACTGGATGCAATATGTTGCGGCGATATTTCCATTGAAGTGGATGACCCAAGGAGCGCGATCGGTCTTTCTTCCAGATTCATTTGCTGCGCGAGAAGTTGCCGGCAATTGGGAAACCGGGCGAACCTTTGCCATTATTGGCGCATGGCTTGTCATCGGAATCTTCTGGGCAATTCGCAGCTTCAAGTGGGAGCGCGATTGAAGAAGGTCGCAATCTTTCTCATATTCGCAATAACAATTTCAGGAAGTACCGCTGAAGCTGCAACAAAGAGCCCAACGCCATCTCCTACTTCAAAGGCGACTGCAAAGGCCACGGCAAAGCCCACA
>JBAXLF010000065.1:0-2525 GCA_037134955.1 Actinomycetota bacterium
AGCCAAGTCCAAAGAGGATTCCGAGTGGATACATCTTCCAGCTCGCATCGATGCGACGAGCAATGGGACCAAAGAAGCGCATCAGGAATCCGCGTGAATCAAGATGCTTCTCAAGTTCGGCCTCGTTGTAAGTACCTTTGCGCATCTGAAGAAATACGCCGACGATAGAGATAAGAATCATCAAGTTGAGAATTGCAATCAACATCAAAAATGTTCCTGAGACTGTTGTACCAATTAATCCGGTGTAGTGGTGCAGTGATGAATTCTTATCTTTGAGCTGAGTTCCAACTGCCTTAATTCCAAAGTTGAGCAAGATCGCAAGCGTTGCGACAACAGATGAGTGACCGAGTGAGAAGAAGAAACCAACTGCAAGCGGACGCTTGCCTTCAGCCATCAATTTACGAGTTGTGTTATCGATTGCGCTGATGTGATCGGCATCGAAGGCATGGCGCATACCAAGTGTGTAAGCCAGCGCCGCAGTTCCCCACCCAAAGAGTGAACCATCTGAAAGTTTGTAACCGCCGGTTGTGGCTTTCCACATCAAGAGAGCGCCTGCGATATGCAGAAAGGCGATAAAGCCGAACATCAACCCCATGCGCCGCCATTCGTCGCGACTGAGGCGATCGCGCATCGGGATCTTCGGCGCGCTGCGGACTACTTCATTCATGGGAGGCTTCTCTCGGACTAGATGCAAATGATTTGCAAGAAGGCAAGGTTAACCGAGAATTTACGCGCAAGCGAGTTGAAATAACGGCGCCGGCCGGAGCGTTAGGGCTACAGTGCGGGAATCTGCTGAACTTTCGGGAGGTCATATATGGGCGAAGATTATGGTCAAGAAGAGCTCGTCACTGAGGAAATGCTCTGGGATCGAATCCCAGAAGTTCAAGGTGAAGAACGTGCCAATACGTTCTATGAACTCTCGGCCCGAATCTTTGCGCGTGGTCAATATGACGAAGCGCTCGCGCTCGCCGAAACTGCTCGAGATATTTTCTCTGAACTAGGAACAGCTGAACAGAGTGAGGGATTAGCGCAGGCTTATTCTGCAATCGGGTACAACCTCAACCAATTAAAGCGTATGGACGAAGCAGCAACTGCAATGAGCAAAGCTGTATCTATCTTGCGAGAGAACAAATCACCTATTGCGCTAGAACTTGCTTGCACGCTTGGCGAGTGGTGGTATGCATCTAAGAATTATGAAAAAGTTATCGAGACTATGTATGAATGTTCCCAAGAACATTTAGTTGATGACAACACTATTGGCGCAGCGAACGATATGCATCTCATCGGCTGCGCACAACGTGAACTCAAGAATTACGCTGAAGCTATTATCTGCTTCCAAGAAGCACGCAAGATGTTCAAGATTGAAAAGGAAGTTATCCATATCGCCCGTTGCGATCAGAAGATCGCGTCTTGCTATAACGAAATGGGCGATGGCGAAAAAGCTATCGAGGCTGCTCGCAAGGCAATTGATGTCTTTGAAACTGCTCACGATCACGACCGTGAAACATTTGCGCTCTTTGAGTATGGCAAAGCTGAAATCTTGCTCGGAAAGCTAGAAGACGGGCTCTCAACACTTGATGGTGTGCTGCACATTATTGCTGAAGATGAACCAAAGGATTTTGAATTTATTCTAGATATTGAGACCCGCATGGTTGCTGTGATGCGCCAACTAGGTCGCATGGATGAGGCAACTGAGGTCGAGCGTCGCTTAGCTTCAGTTCGTGAAGCTCTGGAGCCAGAGCCAGCCCCCACTCCGGACGGGTTCTAATCCAGCGTCTTTCAGCCTTAGTTTCCCCCTTGTTAATGTGAAGTTTGCCCGCCCTAAATGAACGGCGCCTAACTTTTCTCCCACGATACGTTCGGTATCTGTTAACTCATTATTAGGGGAGTCATCTTGAAACTATCTCGCACATTGACACTGGGGTCACTCGCAATTGCGATGATTCTCGGTGGCTCAGTAGCTCCAGCTGCACATGCAGCTGATGCACTTGAGCTTTACGCAGCTCTTGATTATTCAACGAACGTTGCAACAGCATTCACAGCTAAGACTGGAATTCCAGTAAACGTTACAGCTCTTTCAACAGGTCCACTTCTTGCAAAGATCACTGCTGAGAAGAACAACCCACAGTGGGGCGTCTATTGGGCAGATGGTGCAGAACCATGTGCAGCTTTTGATCTCGACAAGCAACTCTTGCACTACAAGCCAAAGGCACACCTCAATGCAATCGGACAGAAGTTGGCTCCAAAGGATGGCGCATTCCAGGTTCCTGGCTTTACAGAGATGGTCGGAGTTGTCTACAACTCATCTAAGGTTCGCAAGCCAACCTCATGGGATGATCTTGCATCTGCAGATTTCAAGAACCAAGTTGGAATGAACAACCCTTCAATTTCTGGTCCTACATATCCATTCCTTGCAGGCCTTATGCAACAGTTCGGTGGCGAAGCTGCGATGAAGACCTACCTGTCAAAAATGAAAGATAATGGAATGCGCGTCTTTGATAAGAACTCAAAGACACTTGCGGCGC
>JBAXLF010000066.1:0-2504 GCA_037134955.1 Actinomycetota bacterium
CGTAGTTTGCCCAGCCTGAAGCTAAGGTAATTACGTTAAGAGTTCCCTCTTTTTTAGCAGCTGTGACAAGTGCATCCATGCCGCCAGCTTCAGTGAGGTTCTGTACTGTGCAGTAATCGATTTTTCCTGCAGCTTGTGCGGGTGCTGTTGCAACTACCAAGCCGGTTGTGAAAAGAGCTGCAACTGTTGCAGCTACTACCAAACGCTTTGCGCGCATATTTTTGATCCCTTCCTAAGGATTGTGCGAGCAGTATCAACACGCTTTTCAAACAAGGGGGGGAGAAAAGGTTAATTGCTGAAATAGTTCATCTGAACTACAACCAACTATTAGGTGTTATAAAAGTGAAGAGATATCTGCCACCGAGTTAACAACAGATGTTGCACCGCTTCCGATGAGCTGGTCCTTCTTATGCGCGCCGCTGAGAACACCGAAAATATTCTTAGAGCCATACGCGACACCGGATTTCATATCTGATTCGGTGTCGCCTACAACCAGTGCAAATTCTGGGGATGGTGCATTGACCATTTGTGCCGCAAATTTCAACATATCTGGATGTGGGCGTCCACGACCTGCTTCTTCGGGGGTGACGCTGAGATCAATGAGATCGAACCAATTGAGCTCAGTAAGTAACACATTCAAAGTTGAGCGACTAAAACCTGTAGTTAACACAACTGGGATACCTCTTTCACGAAGTGCAGCGAATAGTTCTTCTGAGCCCGGAATCGGAGAGATGCCTCGTTCGGCCACTTCGTTTACATAAGCCTCCTCGAAAGCGACATTTGCTTGATGTGCTTTTTCGACGTTTCCAAGTAATGAAGTAAAAACTTCAATCTTTGATTGGCCCATAGTGTCAATTGCATATTGAGTCCATTCTGCGCCCTTAATTGGCCATAGTTCCGGCTGCGTATTTTCAAATGCGACCTTGAAGGCCTCAATCACAATTCCATCATCTTTAACCGTGGTGCCCGCGACGTCGAACGCTGCCATCTCTAGATTCATTTAATTTCCTTCAGAGTAGTTTCTGCAATCGCTGGTGCGAGTGAGTTTCCGCGTCCTCCGGGGCCGGTGACGGAGATGATATTTGTAGCTATTCTGCGCCGATCACAGACGGCACCTTCAGTTTGTTGGCTGTAGACACCGCTCCACCTATGTCTTATCGGTGGGAGCTTTGCTCCAAAGAGATTACTTGCGACATCGTGAAGATATTCGTATGGCTCTTCCTCTAATTTGAATGGAAATGGTTCATCGTAGGCGTGAGTATCACCAATGGTAATTGTTCCATCTGCACGTTGCACAAGTAATAACTGCATGTGATTCGCTTTCGCAACAGGATGTTGTGGCGGCAATTTGCTGACGCTAGGGACGTCATAGCCTGGGTAATATCGCATTGAATCACCATCAGCTATTGAAGTTGTAATCGTTTCACTAAATGGTTCCGTACTCATCATCTGTAAATAGACTTTACGAATTGGTGCAGAATCAAATTGTTCCTTAAAGATTGAACTGTGATCTGCACCAGGACAGTGAATAAGAAAATCGCCTTCGAAAATCTCACCGCTCTTTGCCACAGCAGTAACGCGATCACCCGATGATTTGATATCGATAATGTCGACTGAACTTCTCCAGATGTACTTTGAACTCTTGGTGAGTCCATCACGAAGTGAAGTAAGAACTGAATCCGGCTCCACAGCACCATCAAGTGGGCACCATAGAGATGCCAGATAATTTCCGCGGAGAGTTGGATTTATTTTCTGAGTCTCTTGCTTGCCAAGGATTTCCCATTTACGGAGATTCGCATCGCTCTTCTCTAAACACTCTTCCATGACGCGAAGTTCGGCTTCATTCTGTGCAAGTGTGAGTGATCCATTACCGCGGAAAATTAGTTCCGGGTTTTCTAGATGAATCTCCTCCCAAATTTCGCGAGCGCGAATTGCAACATCTAACTCTTCACCGCTACGTCGACCACTTACCCAAATGAGTCCAAAGTTCCTAACAGATGCGCTCTGTGGCACGGGGTCTCTCTCAAGGTGGATAACCTCGTGGCCAGCTTTAAGGGCGGCGCGGGCATGGGCAGTTCCGATGATTCCGCCGCCAACAATCAGGATCTTCACAAAGCGGATAATCCACGATGGAGGTGAATTCCAGATATCCGTTGGGCTAATGGGGAGAAAAAGGTCCCGCTCACGCTTGCGTAAGTTACTGGCGGGTAGCACCATTGCCCCATGAGCCATTACACAGCCAATCTCCGTGACATTGAATTCTGTCTCTTCGACCTCCTTGGTCGCGAAAAAGTTTTAGGTACATCTATCTACTCTGACTTAGATCGCGATACTGCGATGGGAATGTTGGAAGAGATGAAGCGCCTTACCGAAAATGATCTCGCTGCATCTTTTGTTGAGGGAGATCGAATCGGCGCGGTACTCAATCGCGAAACTGGAAATGTAACTCTGCCGGAAAGTTTTAAGAAATCTTACAAAGCTTATGTCGATGGTGAATGGTGGCG
>JBAXLF010000067.1:0-2464 GCA_037134955.1 Actinomycetota bacterium
GAGCCCGGGCCAGCAATGGTCCGGGCTCTCTGCTTTGTGAAGATTGTTTTGGGGCGAGGAGTGTGCCCGGCTGGAATCGAACCAGCGACCTACCGCTTAGAAGGCGGTTGCTCTATCCGACTGAGCTACGGGCACGTATGTGGTGCATCTTGCGATTGCGGAGTAAGTCTACCGAAGCATTGACGGGTAGAGTCTCGCCTTATGGCTGAGTTCATTTACACGATGAAGAAGGCGCGTAAAGCGCATGGTGAAAAGGTAATTCTCGACGACGTTACTTTGATGTTCTTGCCCGGTGCAAAGATCGGCGTTGTTGGTCCCAACGGTGCTGGTAAATCAACTGTTCTTCAGATCATGGCTGGCTTGCAACAACCATCAAATGGCGAGGCATATCTGTCACCCGGATACACAGTCGGAATCCTTCTGCAGGAACCACATTTGAATGAAGAGAAAACTGTTCTCGAGAATGTGCAAGAAGGAGTTGCAGAGACGATGGAGATGCTCCGTCGCTTCAATGAAATCTCTGAAGAGATGGCAAACCCTGATGCTGATTACGACAAGTTGCTCTCTGAGATGGGAAACCTCCAAGAGCAGCTCGATCATCGCAATGCCTGGGAACTCGATTCACAGCTCGAGCAAGCGATGGATGCACTTCGCTGTCCGCCACCTGATGCAGATGTGAAGGTCTTATCTGGTGGAGAAAAGCGTCGCGTTGCGCTCTGCAAATTACTTTTAGAGGCCCCTGATTTATTGCTCCTTGACGAACCTACGAACCACCTTGATGCTGAATCTGTTTTGTGGCTCGAGCAACATTTAAGTAAATACCCAGGCACAGTTGTGGCGATCACTCACGATAGATACTTCTTGGACAATGTTGCGCAATGGATTCTCGAACTCGATCGTGGTCGCGCCTATCCATATGAAGGTAATTACTCGACCTATCTCGAAACTAAAGCTGCGCGCTTGAAGGTCGAAGGCCAGAAAGATGCCAAGCGCGCAAAGCGTCTCTCTGAAGAGCTCGATTGGGTTCGCCAGAATGCAAAGGGACGCCAGGCAAAGTCGAAAGCTCGTCTTGCACGGTATGAAGAGATGGCAGCTGAAGCAGACAAGATGCGTAAGTTGGACTTTGAAGAGATTCAAATTCCACCTGGCCCGCGACTTGGAAATATCGTTGTGGAAGTTGAACACCTTGTTAAAGGTTTTGGCGATCGTGTATTGATTGATGATCTGTCATTCACCTTGCCGCGCAATGGAATTGTGGGAGTAATCGGACCTAACGGTGCTGGTAAGACAACTCTCTTTAAGACGATTCTAGGCATGGAGACAGCTGACTCTGGTTCCGTAAAAATTGGTGAAACGGTAAAGATTTCATATGTCGATCAGTCTCGTGGCGGAATCGATCCCAAGAAGTCACTCTTTGAAGTTGTCTCTGATGGTCTGGACTTTATGAAGGTCGGACAAGTTGAAATGCCATCACGTGCCTATGTTGCAGCCTTTGGTTTTAAGGGCCCTGATCAACAGAAGCCTGCAGGAGTTCTATCGGGTGGAGAACGCAACCGACTTAACTTGGCGCTCACGCTAAAGCAAGGCGGAAACTTACTTCTCCTCGACGAACCAACAAACGACCTTGATGTTGAAACACTTGGATCTCTTGAAAATGCTCTGTTGGAATTTCCAGGTTGCGCCGTTGTGATCTCCCACGATCGTTGGTTCCTCGACCGCGTTGCAACACATATCTTGGCTTACGAAGGTGATTCAAAGTGGTTCTGGTTTGAAGGAAACTTTGAATCCTATGAAGAGAACAAGATTGCCCGCTTAGGCGCTGATGCGGCTCGTCCGCATCGCGTCACCTATCGAAAGCTCACCCGCTAATGATCTATACCGGCAAACAATTTATTCGTTGGGATGACATCGATGCATTTGGCCATGTCAATAATGCAAAGTATCTGACCTACATTCAGGAAGCGCGATTCCTCTGGGCGCCCATTGTTGAGATGGTCGTAGCTCGCGCTGAAGTTGATTACATTGCACCGATCTACGAGGGTGGACGTTTCTACGATGTGAATCTCTGGGTCGAAGCAATCGGCAACTCATCTTTCACAATGGGCTATGAAGTAGTTGGCGATAATGGCGTTGTGCATGCCAAGGTAAAGACTGTACAAGTTGCAGTTTCTATGGAGACAAAGAAGTCACGCCCACTTACCGATTCAGAACGCGAGTTCCTTAACGAATATCTGAAGGCGTAGCCCTTGGCTAGAGAGAAGATTCACCCAGGGTGGATAGCGGCAGCCGTTGCATTCGTCACCTTGATGGCCTCTGCCGGGTATAGATCAGCGCCATCGGTTCTCATCGTTCCCCTGGAAGAGGCATTTGGCTGGTCACGTTCTCAGATTTCATTCGCTGTATCAATCAACGTCTTACTCTTTGGTCTCGTCGCACCTTTTGCTGCAGCGCTCATGGAGCGATT
>JBAXLF010000068.1:0-2258 GCA_037134955.1 Actinomycetota bacterium
CGGTTTTTAGAGAGTCGCGCACCAACAACTTCGTGGTGATGGAAGGAAACTCCGCCGCCCTCAATCAAGTTACGCGTCTTTGGTTTTCCAATGTCGTGCAGAAGCGCCGCTAAACGAATTACCAAGTTAGGACCACCGAGGCGATCTTCTTGCGCAATCGCTTGTTCTAAGACTGTAATGGAATGTTCGTAGACATCTTTGTGGTGGTGGTGTTCATCAATCTCAAGGCGCAGCTTTGGGATTTCAGGTAGCACTAAATCTGCCAGCCCGGTGTCGACAAGAATTGTTATTCCAACGCGCGGCTGATTGGACATGAGTAATTTAATAAATTCATCACGGACTCGTTCCGCTGAAATTATGGAAATCCGTCCAGACATTGCTGTCATGGCATCTGTTACATCTGCGCTGATTTCGAATCCGAGTTGGCTGGCAAAACGCGCCGCGCGCATCATGCGCAGTGGATCATCGCTAAAAGATTGTGTTGCACTTGTCGGCGTGCGCAGAATGTTGCTACGTAGATCATCGATACCACCAAAGGGATCGATAAATTCTGGCGTGGCTGTTGTGAGTTCGAGCGCCATAGCATTGACTGTGAAATCTCGTCGCGATAGATCTCCTTCAATAGTGTCGCCAAATTCAACATCGGGCTTACGAGAATCTTCTTCATACTTTTCGGTGCGGTAGGTCGTTACCTCAACTGTTGTATCACCACGTTTTCCCGCAACTGTTCCGAAGAGAATTCCAGTATCCCAAGTGTTATCTGCCCACGATTTAAGAATCTTCTTTGTTTGATGAGGATGCGCATCGGTTGTGAAATCTAAATCGTTGCCGAGTCGTCCTAAAATTGCATCGCGCACTGGTCCGCCAACGAGCGCAAGGCGAAAACCTTCTGCTTTAAATGCTGCCGCGAGCGAACTCGCTAGGGGTGCCCGTTCGATGAGAGCACGGATGGCTAATTCGCCTGCCGCTCCCAAATTACCCTTCTCAGCGCTCACAATAGATAAGCGTAGTCGCGTACTCTTACTTCATGACCCCGGCACCTAGTGCGGGCAGCGAAGGTACGAAAAAGAAACGCAGGCGCAGGCGCCCAGCTAATCGCTCTCCGCAATCTCAAGATTTAGCGACCGCAACTTCACCTGCGCAGACCCCGAAAGTTGTCACCAAGAACTCAAAACCGAAAGCTCCCTACGCGAAGCGCGTTGATGAGGTCAGCGCTGGTGGTCTCGTAGTTGATACGACTGGAAAACTCGGCCTTCTCATTGGTCGGCGCGATCTCAAAGATGCATCAGGAAAAAGAATCTTATGGTCTCTGCCTAAGGGGCATATTGAAGAAGGCGAGACCCCTGAACAAGCAGCACTCCGCGAAGTTCAAGAAGAAACAGGAATCGAATCAATTATTGAAAAGTCTCTTGGTGTAATCGATTTCTGGTTTATGGCCGGTGGTAAAAGAATTCATAAGACAGTTCATCATTATCTCTTCCGTGAAAATGGCGGGCTCTTAGCTCCACAAGAGAGTGAAGTCGATGAAGTGGCCTGGTTCCCGCTTGCGGAAATTGTAGAACGCCTTGCCTATCCTGATGAAAAGAAATTGATCGCTCGCACCAATGCATCACAAGAATTGCGCGCGCTATGAAAAAGTTCTTTGCCGCGCTCTTTATCTTCTCCTTTTTTATCATCCCTAACGCACAAGCGGCTCGCCCAGTAATTCGGATTGTCGATAAGCCTCATACCAATTTCGATGGAAGTTTTAGAGATAACGAACTTGCCGTATCTCTACTTCCCAATGGCAAACTCGGTAAATTAATTTTTGGAACTAATTCAGCTCACAATACTTTTGTCATCGACGCCGCGTTAGTTGATGAAGTTGCCCAAATGGCCAAGGGGTACACCTTCGCGGGTAAAGAAGATCTCGATGGACAACGTGCTGCACAGAACTGGTTATTTCGGTTGAAGAATGCGGCTATCTACAACAATGTCGTTGCACTTCCATATCGAAATCCTGATGAGAAGGTACTTAAATCGGTGGCACCATCGGAGCTCACCTTCTATTCTCGTTATGCCCAAGCGCATCTCGAGGTTCTGTTGGGTCGTACTGTGACTACGGAAAGTGGTTGGGGTAGCGGTACTGCCCAAATCAGTAGAAAAATTCGCAATAATTATGCGCAGGATCGCAGGCTTATAACTGGATTAACCACAATCACTTCGTCTGTAGAGGTAGAAAACTTGCGTGCACAGCTGGCGCTAGTTTTAAGTCCGTT
>JBAXLF010000069.1:0-2223 GCA_037134955.1 Actinomycetota bacterium
GTTTCTCCTTCAGCCAAGTTCAAATTCTTTACCCGCGCCATAGTGTGCATCGTGTGCACCAAGGGAATATGTAAATCTTTCGCAACCGGCATCGCTACCTTGCCGCTAATCCAGTAATGCGAATGAATGACATCGTAGTGTTCGCGTGAAAGATACTCTTTAAAAGCTGCTGATAGATCTGGAATTAACTTGGGCAACTGCTCTTTGGTAACGCCAGATACTGGCCCGACATTGAGTTGAATAACGCGCACACCCGGAGCAAATTCAACGATATCGGCAACATCTGCATTGTTGCGGCGAGTGAAGATATCTACCTGCACACCTTGCGCCGCCATATTTTGTGCAGCTTCCACAACATAGATATTCATTCCACCGGCATCGCCAGTACCTGCTTGATCAAGCGGTGAGGTGTGCACCATCAAGGTGGCAATACGACGGGAAGTCATAGAAGAAAGGGTACGCGCCTTTAAAAGGTTGCGCGAATAGCACCGATGACGCGGTCACCGCCGAGCACATTTTCAGCCTCATAAGGGCTATCAATACCTAAACGCTTCAATCCTGCATGCACCAAGACGCGGAATGGGCGAAGTGATCCATCGCCAACTTTAAATACCAGCGTGCGTCCATCAGGCATCGATGCAATCTCTACAGCTTCTGCGCCATCTTTCATATATAAACCTGGAACAGCTTCAATCATCTGTGTTGTTAAACGCCCCTTACCTGCAACCATTTCAGGAAATGTACGTGATGCATCGAGCACTGATTGATGCGCCGGATCTTTGGAGATAGTAATTGCCCGAATCGCACGCGCTAAGCCAGCAACTGACATAAGAAATAACGGTGCACCACATCCATCAGTTGATGTCAGAGTTATCTTTTCGCCAGCTAAATCTTCGAGCTCTGCCTTGATTGCAACTTGCAATGGATGTGCTGGATCTAAGTAACTTTCAATCGGCCAGCCATTGGTAATACAGGTCAATAACATTGCAGCATGCTTGCCGCTGCAGTTCATAGAGATACGAGTTGCTGGCTTATCGCCCCATGCACGTCGCTCTTGATCGCCCAATGGTTTATCCAACATACATTGCAGTGCGCTCTCATCGAGCTTTGCTAGCGCCAAGATTTCTCGCACTGCGCTGATATGTTCTTCAGAGCCAGAGTGGCTAGAGCAACCGAGCGCCAATAAACGCGGCTCTAAGTGCAACCCTGCACGGACCATTGCCGCGCCCTGAATTGATTTCACACAAGAGCGCGGAAAGATGAGATGTTCTGAGTCACCTAACGCCAGATTTACAGAACCATCTGCGTTGAGCGCAAGCAAATAACCGCGATGCACAGATTCAACAACGCCATCGCGTACATATTCAGCTAATACCGCGTCAGTCATTACTCACCCTCTACCTATTCGCTTTGGCGTTCGAGAGTCGACCAGATATGCGCCTGCAATTCTTGTCCTTCAGCAGCCATGTCATAGGCAAAGAAAAGTTCACCTTCAACCAAACCATATAAACGCACACCGGCAGTAACAATCTTTGCAGTAGGTGCGGAATACCCTTGATCCATGACCAACTGAATCTTGGGACCATCAAATTGTCCGACCCAACCTTCTGAGATTCCAGTGTTATGTGAGATCACAACCTCTAGAACGTTCTTCTCGCGCACGCGCCAGAAACCAGTCTCTGAAGCTGCAGGTCTAATGATTTCGCCATCTTTATCAATGATCCACGAACGTGAGTAGTAATTCATAAAAGGGCGACCATCATGATTAAAGACAACTTCATGCGCATATTCAAAGGTTTCAATCGTTGGATATTCACCACGGCCTTTACCGCGCCAAGTGCCGATCATCCAGGCAAGTGGATTGAGATCAGGATGAAGTCCTTCGGGAATTGTGAAGGCCATTAGAGCCTGCCTCTCTTATATGTACGTCCATCGCGTGCTTGAGATTCGCGCCGTCCTTTGACGCCATAAATCACGAGCCCCACACCAACTACTAGCGAGAAAAGCGCCAACAGCACAGTTGTGAAGAGCTCCATGGGGTAAGAGTAACTCTTAAATCTTGCGAACAGCCCACATGATTGCAAGTCCTGCAATAGTGACGATAAATACTTGTCCGAGGAAATGCATCTATGCCTCGACAATGATCTGTTGTGAAGCGGCAACGCCTTCAACCATTAACTGCGCATCAACCGGCGTATTGCGCTTGACGATAGCGAGTGCAAT
>JBAXLF010000070.1:0-1644 GCA_037134955.1 Actinomycetota bacterium
GCGAGCTTGCAGCATCTCTCGATCTCAAGCCATCCAAATCGTTGGGACAGAACTTTGTTCACGATGGCAATGTTTGTCGAAAGATAGTTCGCACTGCAGGACTTACATCGACAGATATCGCACTTGAAATTGGCCCGGGTCTTGGATCACTAACTCTGGCAATGCTGGAAGAGGCACAAGCTGTTGTCGCAGTAGAGATTGATGCTCGTCTTGCCAATCAACTACCTATTACAGCGGCAAAGCACTCAGAGCGTGCAGATATTTTGACAGTGATCAATCATGATGCGCTCACACTCAAGGAACTTCCTGTAGCACCTACAGTCCTCATCGCTAACTTGCCCTATAACGTCTCGGTTCCCGTATTTCTTCACCTGCTTGAGATTCTTCCTTCGCTACGCAGTGGCGTAGTAATGGTGCAAGCAGAAGTTGCAGATCGGCTCGCCGCAAAACCAAATTCAAAAGAGTATGGAATACCAAGTGTGAAAGCTGCCTGGTGGGCTGATGTCACAGGTGCAGGATCTGTATCGCGCAATATCTTCTGGCCACAACCCAATGTAGATTCCAAGCTAGTTGGATTTACGCGACGTGCAACTCCGGGAGATGAAGAACTTCGTAAGAAGGTATTTGCCATCATCGATCTCGCTTTCGCCCAACGGCGCAAGATGTTGCGCTCTGCTCTGTCATCGATGTATGGCGGATCAGCTGCGGCTGAGGTCATATTACAAGCCGCGGGTATCGACCCGACACTTCGGGGAGAAGCTTTAGATATCTCTGCCTTCTGCGCAATTGCTAATCAAGGGTAGAGTCATAACGTGGCTCACACTTCAAAGTCGGCTGGTTCAGTAACAGTTCGCGTACCCGCGAAAGTTAATCTGCAATTATCTGTAGGACCACGCGAAGCTGATGGATATCACAATCTCGTCTCGGTCTTTCAAGCAATCTCAATATTCGATGACATTACCGTCTCTAAATCCAATCCTGGCAGTGGCGTCACTATCTCTATTACAGGAGAGCACACACACGGCGTTCCCGAAGATCACTCAAACCTTGCAGTCAAAGCTGCACAATTAGTTGGCGAAAAATTCGATTTTGCAGCAGATGTACATATTGAGATCAAGAAATCGATTCCTGTTGCAGGTGGCATGGCTGGCGGAAGTGCAGATGCTGCAGGGACCTTAGTCGCGATGGATTCACTCTTCCAACTAGAAATGTCACGCGAAGAGCTTCATGCACTGGGTTCAGAACTCGGTAGCGATGTTCCTTTTATGATTTCGGGTGGAACTGCAATCGGACAAGGTCGTGGCGATCAACTGACTGCAGCGCTTTCCCGTGGAACGTATCAATGGGTATTGGCTCTCTCAAGCGTTGGATTATCAACACCTGCTGTCTATACCGAATGCGATCGTATGCGCGCAGAACTCGATATCGCAGCGCCACAAGTCTCGGATACGCTGATGCAATCATTACTTGCAGCAGATGCCGAATCCGTAGGTCGCGCACTGACAAATGATCTTCAGAACGCGGCATGTTCTCTGCGTCCTGCGCTAAGCCTCGTATTAGAAGTTGGCCGTGATTACGGAGCCCTCGGCGCAATCGTTTCGGGCTCAGGTCCAACAGTTGCATTCTTAGTTGCTGATGAAGATG
>JBAXLF010000071.1:0-1589 GCA_037134955.1 Actinomycetota bacterium
CATGAACCGCATCAATGAATTTAATCGCCGCTTAGCCGAGAAGATCACATCAGCAGTTTCAACCATGTGGTGCGCCTATATCTTCGCCGCCCTTGCACTCATCTCATTGCCAGCGGCTATTAAAACCGGAGATGTCGTTGTCATCGTGGCCTGGATTGCGCAGACATTCTTGCAGTTGGTACTTCTCTCAATCATCATGGTGGGCCAGAACGTCTCATCAGCATCGGTTGAGCAGAAGATCAATGAGACCCATGAGGCATCCCTTGGTGAATTCGAACTCGCCAAAGAGGCCCGCCAGTTAGCTAATCAAGAGCTAGCAGAGTTGAAGAAGATCGCAGCCGAGATTCATCAAGTCTTGAAAGATGTAGAGGCTAAGAAGTAATTACAGGGTTCGTAGATAGATATCTCGACGCGGCCCGATATCGAGGACGATAATTACTAGTTCAGTTCCATCGAAACTGTAGATGATTCGGTATTTGCCAACTCGAATTCGGTAGCCATCGCGCCCCTTGAGCTTGAGAGCTTTTGGAGGAAGTGGGTTTTCGCGGAGCAATTCAATCGCTGCTGTAATTCTCAATCGGTCCTCTTTGGAGGCGGCAATAAGCGCTTTTCTGGCTTTCGGTTGGAAACTAACGGTGTAGCGAATCAAAGAAGGCCAAGCTCCTTTTTCACAGAATCCCAAGGAATTAATTTCTCGTTGCTTAGCATTGCTTGATCAAAGGCTTCAATATCTTCGAGTTCTTCCATAGCTTCCAACATCTCTTGGTAAAGGGTGGGAGAGATTAGAACAGCTACAGGTTCTCCATGTTTGAGGATGTGGACAGGAGATTTTTGAGATTTCTTGATGGCAGCAGGTAGCTCGGCGCGAGCATCGGTGACGCTTAATTCAGACATAGAACTACTGTACAAAATATATTAAAAAATGTACAGAATTTTTAGAGCGAGCGCAGTACTGCGGTAACGATTCCGAGTACTTCACATTGGTCGCCATCGATTGGCGCGAAGTCATCGTTTGCAGGAAGTAGCCACACGTGGCCACCTTTGCGAGAGAATGTTTTCACTGTTGCTTCGCCATCGATCATGGCAGCGACGATGTCACCGTTATTGGCATCTTTCTGCTGACGAATCACAACGAAATCTCCATCGCAGATTGCGGCGTTAATCATGGATTCGCCCTTGACCTTCAACATAAAGAGATCGCCCTTGCCGACAAGTGATTCGGGAAGTGGAAGGGTCTCTTCGATCTGTTGATCTGCAGTGATAGGAACACCAGCGGCGATTGATCCAACGAGTGGAATAAAGCGAGTCTTATCTGTGTGGGCACCTGTGCCCGTCATGTGATCTGGAAGTACGACCTCCATGGCGCGACCGCGTTCGGCATCGCGACGGATGAGCCCTTTCTCCTCGAGGATATCGAGCTGGTACTTGACCGACGCGGGGGAGTTGAGGCCCGCTGCCTCGCCGATCTCGCGCATAGAGGGGGCGTAGCCCTGAGATTCAGAGGCTGTCTTGATGAAGTCGAGGATGGTTACCTGGCGGGTGGTCAGCTCAGGCTTGGGAGATGATGACTTGGGAGATGATGACTTGGG
>JBAXLF010000072.1:0-1568 GCA_037134955.1 Actinomycetota bacterium
AAGAGATCAATATCTGAAATTCGCGCGGATCTGACCGGACCAATTTTCTGTGGAATCGTCGATGAAAATACCGCGGCCAAACGCGTGAGTCCGCCTTCTACCTGCTCGATGTAGATGATGTCGGCATTTTCGAGACCAACCTGGGGATGTGCTTCAGGTGTGTCATCAATCTTTACTACTAAGACCGGGCCATCACCACCCGGAAGACCGCTAATGGAGTTTGCTGGTGAGCTGTGGCTAAATGGGAGTGCTTTGGAAAGTGCTGAGTGCGGCGAGAGGAGCGCGATTACAACAATAGCAAGAGAGCCCACTGCTGCGGTTACTACCGCAAAGCGCTTAAAGAACATCGCCTTCAAATTCATATGTCACTGGTTCTGGAGCGGTACCCGCGAGACGAAAAAGCCGATTGATAGTCTTCTTTCGAACGAGTTGTGTTCGTGTTACCGCATCTACGTGCATGGCGATCGCGATCTTAATTTTCTCAGTGAGTTCGCGTAATTCGCGGATGAGATCCTTCTCAATTTCACCTGATATATCGGTCGAGGTTTCCAACAAGATTCCTAAAGCACCTGATAATCCGGTCTCTGCCTGAGATCGATCACGCACACTTGCCTCACGCGCTTGATGCGCTGCAAAGGTAAGTAGCATCGCTGAAGCGGGATCTGAAATTTCAGAACGAGCGATTTCAATGGCAATAGCAGCCCTGCGCTGCAGTAATCCATCTAAATTTGCCCAGCTTGTTTCAACACGATGATGTAAACGATCGAGACGAGTTGCTGAATATGAGAGGTACCAAGCACCCAGTGCCACAATGAAGAGCGTGAGAATATATTTCATTAACTCTGCCTTCCGAGCAACTTGGACCAAGCACGGTTCTCTGATGACAAGGTGACTCCCGATCCGCCCACCATCGCCATTTGATAGACGTCATAAATTTTATCGGCCACAACCTCCCAGTCGAACGCTTGGGCATATTGCTTTCCACGTTCTGCGATAGCCCGCCGCGCTGCCGCATCTTTCAGAAGGGAGATAACTTTTTTAGCCAAGTCATGTGGATTTTCAGATTCGAAGAGAGTGCCGAATTCTCCATGTCCGAGCAAGGAATCAAAGGCCGAGATATCGCTTGCCACAACAGAAGCACCGGCAGCGAGAGCTTCCGCCAAGATGATTCCGAAAGATTCGCCACCAGTGTTAGGAGCGATATAGAGCCCCACTGATGCCAAGAAGTTCGCCTTCTCTTCCTCGGAAATACGTCCTAAAAATGTAAAACGACTTCGCAGAGAAGGTTGCATATCTTTGAGGGTATCCGCACTATCACCCGGACCTGCGACAAATATTTTCACATCAGGTATCTCGGCAATGATCTCGGGTAAAGCGCCAATCAGAACCGATAGACCTTTACGAGGTTCTTCAAAGCGTCCGATAAATCCAAGTGTGTTTCCGGTCCAACGCGCATCCAATTGACCGTCCCGATAGAGAGATGCGTAGATTCCGTTAGGTACAACGATTGCATCCGTATCAAGATGCTCGGTCAAAGTTTCGCGCGCAGCTTCACTCACAGCGATTCG